>JAEYUK010000079.1 GCA_023432655.1 Pseudomonadota bacterium
CAGTAATGACGGGTCAGGGAGCTATGAAGATTATTCAGAAGACTCTTCGTATGGACCAGGGCTTCTTCATTCTTACCAACTTCAATCAAGATCTTGATATACTCAACTTTAAGCACATCAGACTGACCGTGGTTTTTCATCCAGTCATCAAGAAGACTAAAAGCGTCTCCAGTCCGGTGAAGATCCTTCAAAAGTCTTATCTTGGATAAAACAACAGAAGGAGCACTCATTAAGTCCGCATCGTTAAGCCCCAAGAAGTAACTCTTAAGTTGAGACAGCCGCTCGCGATACTCATCCTTCTGTGGAAGTTTTTGATTAAACTGATCTAGCGACACGAAAATAAAAGTCGCATACATCGGATGCTCTTTTAAGAGTTCCAGAAGAATCGAGTTAGCGTTCTCCATGTTTCCTAAAACGAGATACAAACGAAGCCGTAAAATTTTCGCCGATACAGAAGGAGCAAATCGAAAAGCGTCTTCAAGTTCTTCCGCACATGCTTTGAATTGTCCTTTGTCGAAGAGGGCCTTGGCCTTTTGAACCAGAATATGAGAAATAGTCTCCGACTGATTCTCCTGCCCCACTTTAGAGAGCATGATCCGGTAGTTATAGGCCTGATCCCAATCCTCAATGTCTTCATAGATCCGGCAAAGAGAATGGATCACATCTTGTTGATCACGGTTAATTTTTAGGACATCTTTATAAGTTTCGATCGCCTTATCAATGAAGCCACCTTTATCAAAATCTAAGGCGAGCTCTTTTAAGGCCTGGAGACGAGTTGATTCAGAAATGCTTTCACGGGCAATTAAAGAGCGGTGAATCGAAATCGCTTTTTCAATTTCACCATTACTTCTGAAGAGTCCTCCCAAAGCAAAATAGGTATCAATCGTTTCACGGTTAAGATCAACGGCATTTAAGAACTCTTTAATCGCAAGGTCTTTATTCCCTTCAATCAGGTATTGAGTCGCATTTAAGAAAATGCGCGACTGAGCTTCAAAGATACTATTGCGGTATTTTTTGGAGAGCTTAACACCCTTATCTCTTTCAATGACGTAGTGGTAGATCAGAACAATGGTGATCACAACTGCCACAATCGTCAGTGCATTATCTCTTCCCCACTCTAGTAAGAAGGTGTAGTCCACGAGACTCCCTTAAAATTTAAAAATATACGCAGGGGCGGTCTGGGTTTCTAACTTACTCTTAATAAAAGAAACGGCATCCTCAGTTTCTTGCATGAAATCTGAAAGTGAAAATTTCTTTTTAGCAGGTTTTAAGTAGCGAAGACCAAACTCTCCCTCAAGCTTTAATTCATCATGGATCGCACGACCGGCTTGCCATAAGCTTCCAACCTCATCCACAAGGCCTAATTCTTTAGCTTCAAAGCCATGGAAAATTTGTCCTTGAGCGAGTTCAGAAATATCTTTTTTTAGGCGATCTTTTCTGACGGCCGAGATGTCCGCCATAAACTGCTTATGAGTTCCGGCCAGCAAATCACTTAAGAACATTCGCTCTTCGTCAGTCATGGCACGGCCCGGATTTCCGATATCTTTATAGCGACCAGCTTTAATCGTTTCAGGTTTGTACTTGGCCCATTTATAAAGTTCTGAAAGGTCTGCCATCTGCATGATGACCCCAATCGAACCGGTTAATGTTCCAGCGTTGGCCCAGATTTTTCTAGTGGCAGCTCCGATGTAGTAACCACCAGAAGCAGCTACGGTACCGAAAGAAGCATAAATTGGTTTTTTCTGATCGATGCGCCTAACCTCTTCATAAATTTCCTGAGTCGGGGCCACAGCACCGCCGGGAGAATCAATACGAAGAATGATGGCCTTGATTTGTTTTTCTTTTTCCGCTGCTAAAAGCATCTCAACGATTTTTTTTGATTCCATGATTTCTTTTTCAATTGGGATCACGGCAATCGCTGCATTTTTGGAGCTATCCAAAAGATCTTGCCCCATCGAGGTGGATTCTTTTAATTGGGATACGGTATAAAACGCAAATACAATGAAAATAAAAAATAGAACAGTCACAAGGATAAAAATCCCGACAATCCCTTTAGATCTTTCTCGGCTCAAGAGGAACTCCTTCCATAAGTTTCCAGAGCCTTAAGTATACTCAACTTTGGTTGAATTGGAAAAGAAACCTAATAGTACATCCCTGCATTGTCACAGGCAGTTTCCTGTTTGCGGATCTGATCTTTAAGCCATTCAGGGGCACCAAGAGTGGCCGATTTCTTGATTCTTTCGAATTCCTGCGTGTAGAGGTCAGAGATTTGATCGTCTTGAATCACAATAAGTGTCTCATCATTAACGTAATTAGCAGCATCGGACCAGTTCTGAGATCCAACGATGACGGTTTTCTTATCCACTACCGCAAACTTATGGTGAAGCATGTCGCCATAAGGGAGACGGGCCATGCCCGCGACCTTCGCAGGTTTTTTCCAAGGGGAATTATTAACTTCATAGGCGCATTTATAGTTGAGTAAACCAAGTCCCATAAGATCCAGAAGTTCAGAATACTCACGATAGGCAAATTTAGGCTCAATCAGGACTCCGATCTCTACCCCGGCCATATTCCTTCTTTCCATTACATTACTAATGTTTTGATCAGAAAAAACAAAAAGGGCCGCATTAATGGACTTCGTCGCACGTGAAAGATGAGTAGCAATGAGACCATTTACTGACTCTTCCCAATTATAGCGCTGAGAAGTCGGTGAAAATTGAACAGTGATTTTAGTACCACGAACTGTTGTAGTGATGGCCCCACGATAGGTCTTTTTGTGGCCATAGTTTCCACGCACACCATTGCCCCAAAGTTGGGCAAATTCCGCAGTGAAAATTTTGGCAAAATTAACGGCCCGAACCACCACAAGAGAATTCGCATTCCCGCGAGAAACAGCAGTCAGAAGATCTCCGTGCATATCACTTAACGTAAAGTTCGCAGAACTCACAACAGTAACTTTATCATCAACCACCATGAACTTATGGTGCATGAGACCCGATCCTTTTGAAGAATCAAAAGAATCATCCATGACTGGAACGCCACCATTTTTCAGCATGTAGATCGCATCTCTTGTCTCAAGCTCGTGCTTCTCAATGAGTCCATTACGATTCATATCAACGAAGGCCACTAAATCCTGGACACGAGAAGCTTCATATTCGTTATCATTCGAGGAAGTCTCAGTTTGAGACAGAATAGTATTATTGTAGTTATTTTCTAGAACAACCCGAACATCCACTCCCTCTTTCTTCTTCTCAACCAGGGCGGCCGCAATGAGTGGCAGTCTTAATTCCTGAACAGCAATAAAGATGGATTTTTTAGCGAGAGCAATTTCATTTAAAATAATCTGCTCTAGGTTATCCCCCGGGCGGTGGATCCTACGATAAGGATCAGAATAGGAAGTTTTTTGATTTTGGTTAAAATAGGCCGAAACCTGGCCAAAGGCCTGTCCCGTTAAAAGAATAGATAAAACTAGAAATTGCCAAATTAGCATAGGCGTTGTCCCTCGTATCAGAATCACTAATACCTGAGTTAAACTGTCCTAATATATGCATTATCTGTCACCCGAAAAATAGACAAAAAGTTCTAAACTGAAATTTTTTACCAGTCTAAGCTCCTGAAAGTGCGTGAACCTATAGTTTTATTAAAAACATCCGAAGAGAATAGAGACCCTGCTTTGAGGGTCTTCGAATTTGAAGGATAGGTTTATATGCTAAAAAACTTACTACTCTTAGGTCTTTTAAGTTGGGTGAGCTTCGTTTATGCGGAAGCCCCTAAAATTAAAAAAGCTTCGGCCGATTACGAAAGCTATAAGGTCGAAAGCCCGGTAGAAGAACAAGAAGCCCAACGTTCAGTTGCCGGCTCTAAGATTAAAAAGAAAAAGCAAAGAGCTGCCGGAGATGGTGCTGAAGCAGAAGCGACTAGCGAACCTGATTCTGAGGTACGCTACTGGCAATACTCGGAATAACCGTCGGTCCCTCTTTATTCCACAGATTAAGCTTATCAAACTCACTTTTTAACTGTCCGCAGGCCGCCAGGATATCACTTCCTTTGGTGGTCCGGATGGTACAAGTAAATCCTCTCTTAATCATCTGATCCAAGAACCACATGATCTTCTGCTCAGAAGGACGCTTATATTTTGAGCCAGGAAACTCATTAAATGGAATGAGATTAATTTTTGATTCTTTTGAATTAAGAAGTGAGGCCAGTGCTTCCACGTCTTCTAATCCGTCATTCATACCATCAATTAACAGATACTCATAAGTAATACGACGGTGGGCCTTAAGAGGAATCATTTTGATGGCATTAAAGAGGCGCTCGAGATCGTAAACTTTGTTAATCGGCATAAGTTCCGTACGAACATTATTCCGGGCCGAGTGAAGTGAAAGAGCAATATTGACTGGCGGAAAATCCAGGGCCATTTTTTCAATGGCAGGAACAAGACCTGAAGTCGATAGAGTGATACGACGCTGACCCAGCCCCATCCCCTTCTCACTCATGAAAATCAGAGTCGCCTTTTTCATGTTCTCAAAGTTATGAAGAGGTTCACCTTGACCCATATAAACGATGTTCGTGAGTTTTTCTTCCGCGTGAACGTTATCCATTAGCCATTTCTGGATGGTGATAAACTGGAGAACCACTTCGCTCGCTTTCAAATGGCGTTTTAAACCTTGAGTCGCGGTATGACAGAAAGTGCATCCAACCGCACAGCCAACTTGTGAAGACACACAAAGAGTAAGGCGCTCGCGAGCAGGAATGGCCACTGTCTCTACAGTTTGCCCATCAGTCATTTTCACTAAGAATTTACGGGTGCCGTCTTTGGAAAGACCGTGCCAGACAACTTTTAAAAGCGAGAAGTCGTAGGCTTCAGCAAAGAACTCTTTCGCTTTATTGGAAACATTGGACCATTCTTTCGGATCGTAGACATACTTCTTGTATACCCAATCAAAGATTTGAGTAGCGCCAAATGGACTAAATCCCTTCTCTGTTAAAAGGGCCTTTAACTCGTCATAAGTAAGATCGAAAAATGATGGTTTCATAGATGGGACTATAAGTAGAGGAAGGAACACCTATTTGCAAGGAGAAAGGATCAGAGTGGTTAAGTTTACAATGTGGGATTTTACCTTGCGATAACAAAGACTTATCCCTATCAACCGCCCACCTTTTTAACCTTTGAATCCATTTGGAATTGAGTAAAATGGAAGGACGGGTGGTGCATTCACACCCTCTGGGACCAAAAGGCCCAAGAGAGGTTCGTGCAGGTGAAACAGTTGAACCTCTCTTGCTTCTAGCTAAAGAGTTTCCCAAACAGCCCTTTCTTTTTCTGGGCCGCTTCGTTGATGATCTTCTCGCCATACTTCTGGAAAATGCCTTTGAAACTAGTGAGATCCTTCGCCCCATCAAGCCCAATATTATAATCCTGAACAGAAAGAAGACGCACTTCCGGCATACTTACTTCTAAACAAACCCGAAGAGCGAAGGCCTTAAGATCATCCAGATTTAAGAAGGTGAGTTCATGAAAATCCGAACCAGGAACAGATTTCGCCATCTCCTGGAGAAGCTCTTTCTCAAGGAATCCTTCCTCAGAAAAGAAATAAACCACTCGGTAACTTGCCGGTCTGAAGTCACCATCCTGGTTCTCTGAAGTTCGAAAATGATAAATAAGATTAAGTGCCATCAGGATTCCTCAAAATGTCCAAAATCCAGAGCAATCTTTCCATTCGGAAGAAGTTCCACATCCACTCCTTCCGGAGAGGATTTGGCCTGGGCACGGGTTGGATCAATCATTCGCATAAAGGCAAAGTGCTTATGAGTTTTAATCGAAACAGTTTTCTTATAACTAGTAGGATTATAAATATTCACTCTCCGCACATCCAAATAAGACAACTCATGAGGAGTGGTGGCACGAATTCGCCACATGGTGAAGACATCTTCATCCATCTGTATCTCTGGTTGGGAAAGACTAAAGTATTTAAAAATATGATCCCAGAACTTTTCCCCGGAAGAATGATCAATCAGTTTTTGTCCGTCAAAAAGAACCAACCGTCCGTCCCCGAGTTCAAGGATTTGAGTGGTGGTCATGAAGTTAACCGACTGGCCTTTTAAATTGTTTTCCATCAGGAAGATCTGAAGCTTTTTATCTAGTCCTTCCGGTAATCCAGAAGTATCAATTAAAATTCGTTGCCCCATCATAAAAAGTTTCAGGGCCTGGCCAAAAGTAGTACGAGTCAGTTCTTCACCATGGAAGAATTTAATCCGGTGATGATTCACATCGATCCATTCGGGAGTGAACACCAGTTCTTCGTGGTTTTTATAGAGCCAACGAAAGTGCTTATTTAAATAACTCTCAAGTCCGGTCTTTTTAAAATGATTGGATTTTTTTCCTTCGAAAATATCCACCACCCCAAATGGACGAAACTCTGAAGTAAGTTCTCCACTTAAAGTAGAATGCTGGTAGCGGTAACTGATTTCATCATGCCCAAAGTGTTCTTGCAGGATCCATTTAATCACTTCTTTCTTTTCTTCCGGCGACAATAGAGCACTGGAAACCAAGTCCGAATTTATATAGTGATGAAAAAGATCCTTAGTAAACTCATGCTGAGATTTACCACCAGGGATAGAGCGAAGAATCGTTTCTTTCGGACTACCGCCTAAAGGCACAATTCTTTGCACACCTTTCCAGAAAGGGGCAAGCACGGATTCGGCAGTCGCTTTAAAAAGCTGCTCAACTTCCCTCGTGAAAGTTTCTTTTAAGGCCGATTCTTTTTTGGGTTCCGTCAGTTCAGTCCCCTCAGGGTGATTCTGTTTAAGAAAGCGCGAAAAGCCCTGCTCAAAGGCCAGGGAAGAGTCTTCCAGATAAGAATAATTCTCTTGATCCTGAAAGTAATAAAACTGCGCTCCCCAGGCGGGGGCCTTAATTTGATTCTGTGTGAGAAATTGTCCAAAGGCGTGAAGGAAACTTCCCCAGGCCTGGAAAACTTTCGGCTCAAAGTATGAAAACATTTTATTGAGCTGGAACTCATGATCAAATACCGCCAGGTGAACTCCATCCCGGGTGATCGATAAGGTTCGGGCCGAATACGAGGGAACTCCCCCATTGGGATAAAACGGAGCAGGTGTTAGGGGCAAGAGCCAACAGAAACGGCGGTTGTGCTGCGTTAACAAACGGACCAGCCGCAAGAGATCTCTTTCTGGATGCAAGCGACCAAAATCCCATTCCATAGAGGATTCAGCATGGAAGCCCCAATAGAGAGGAATAAAAATCACTTCATGTTCTGGAAATTGAACAATCCGACTCTCCCATAGGGAAGCGGAGGTCTTCCAATAGAAAAACCACTGCTCGCCGGGGCGAACGGGATCGTACTGCTTCGTCTTTTCTAAATAGCTCACTTCTTCATTTTAGCTCGATAATTATAGATAAGTGTATAAAATAATGGGACGCGCATTAATTCACAAAGACTGATTTGTTCGCTACACTTTGCTACTCAGAAAAGGATTTGATTATGTGGTTTTTTACTTCCGAAGAAAAAGAGATTCAAAAAGTTTGCCGTGATTTCGCTCAAAACGAGCTCGCTCCCTTCGCGGAGAAACACGATAACGAAGAAACCTTTAACCTTAAGGCCTTCAAACACATGGGGGACTTAGGCCTTCTGGGAATCACCGCCGATCCTGAATATGGCGGCTCAGGCATGGGAGCAACAGCTGCCACCATCGTGATGGAAGAATTTGGTCGCGCTTGCGCAGGTTCCACTCTTTCTTACCTCGCCCACACCATCTTATGCGTCAACAATTTAAGTAATAACGGCTCCCCTGAACAAAAGGCCAAATACCTTCCAAAACTCATCTCCGGTGAACACATTGGATGTATGGGCATGAGTGAACCGGAATTTGGATCCGATGCCGTAGGCATGCAGACCAAGGCCGTTAAAGTTGGGGATTCTTACGAGATCACTGGAAATAAAATGTGGATCACCAATGCTCAGTACGCTGACATTGCTTATGTCTACACCAGAACTGGTCCAGGGAAAAAAGATCTCACAACGTTCATCGTCGAAAAAGGCACTCCCGGTTTTACCGTCTCAAAAGAAATCCACAAAATGGGAATGCGCTCATCTCCAACCGGCGAACTCTCGTTCCAAAAATGTCTAGTACCGGCCGCTAACCGTGTCGGTAACGAAGGTGACTCAACCATTCACATGATGAAGAACCTAGAGATTGAACGCATTACCATCTCAGGCATTTCTCTCGGTATCGCCCAGGCTTGTCTTGATCAATGTATTAAGTACGCCGGTGAAAGAAAGCAGTTTGGAAAAACCCTCGCCCACTACCAATTAATCCAAAAAATGATCGCCGAAATGTACGCTGAGACTGAGGCCATGAAACGCATGCTCTATACCGTGTGCTACGAGTACGATCACGGAAACAAATCCAATAACCTCGCCTCTGCGGTTAAATTACAGCTTCCAAAAATGGCGACCAAGATCGCCCTCGATGCCATTCAACTTCACGGCGGATACGGCTACTCTCGCGAGTTCCCGGTTGAGCGCATGATGAGAGATAATAAACTTAATGAAATCGGCGCCGGCACCAACGAAGTGATGATCATGATCATTGCTAAGAATCTTCTTCGAGACGCCCTCAAAAATTAAGTTGTTCGCAGGTAACTGGGGATAAAATTCGTAGTCCTTTTGATGACTTTTAAAGTCCCAAATAAGCTCGAAAGGCGAAGTTTGGTTTATCAAATAAGATGAGGTTGAGAGCGCTATCATATCTGAACAGGTTAAGTGTCTCGTGTGTCTCAAATGAAACTCGTTGTTTCTACTGTTTAGGCACGAGACACGTGTTTGGGACTTTAAAAGTCATCCTCATTTACCTGCGAACAATATAAAAATTAAATCTCTTTAATCCGGAGAAAAATATTTCTCCGGATTTCTTGACTCCTTTAAAAATCTTAAGGAACGTATAAGGATGAAATATTTTTTCCTTATTGTTCTCTCCTTTTTATCCACCCTCGTTATTGCTGGTCCGGATGAAGTCCTCAAAGCTGATCTTCATGACACCGCCAGAAAGGGTCAAAAAAGTTTCAACTACGATGATGCGAGAATTAAGCTCTTTAAGGAAATTCATATCGAAAAAGATGCTCAAGGCCATTACATCCTGGGTGTGTACTGTCAGAAGAAATATTATCTTGCACCTAACGAAGTTCCAGGAAATAGCATTCCCAATTCAGATGTCTTCAATACTGAACACACCTGGCCACAAAGCCGCTTCAGCAACAAATTTAATTCAAAAATTCAAAAAACTGACCTTCATCACCTCTTCCCTACTTATTCTAAAATAAACTCTGAAAGAGGAAATTACCCTTTTGGCGAAGTAAATAACGAGAGAAGAGTTTCTTGTGAAACTTCTCAATCAGGCCCAGCTCGAAGTATCGGCAAAGGCATTTATTTCGAACCACCTCAAACTCATAAAGGGAATGTCGCTCGCGCCATGTTCTACTTCTCAGTTCGTTACCAAATCGAAATCGACCCAGTCCAGGAAGAGTACTTCCGAGTCTGGCACCGTGAAGATCCAGTAGATGCTCAAGAAAGAGCTCGCAATGAGAAAATTGCGAAGCTTCAAGGAAACCGGAATCCATTCATTGATAATCCGGAATATGTGGATCAAATTAGCGATTTTTGATCAAAAGCCCATTTCAATTCTCACCCTCGCCGGTTGCCTAAAGCAATCTTTCCATCCTAGCGCTTCGACTCGAAGCGCAAGGCATCATTAATAGATGAATAATAAGAAATTAAGAATTCTTATTACATTTAAACCTCAGTCCCATCCGAAAATGATTCTTTTATACAGGATTTCTTATGAATAATTTTTCCATCGCGATGGTCACTCTTTGCTTAGCGCTTACGGCCTATGGAAGAATCGATAAAATTGATAGTAAAGAACAAGAAAGAAGAGAACATGAAATCAACTTGCGACTTTGATTTCTAAAAACAAAGGACTGACCAATCTAGCTCGATTTACTACTCACTTTTTAGCGCTTCCAAAAAATCTAAAAATGCCGATTCAGCTCCTTCCTCTTTACACCATCTTTTCACTTCTGTTTTTTTGAAGGGCTGTTTTCTCGCCACCAGCACTGCTTGATCCAGACCTTCTTTCGATTTAAAGTATATATAACTGGCAAGACGATCTTTTATACAATCTGTCGGAGAAAGAATTTTGAACTTTTCTTCCCCTTCCATTTTTTCTAATGGTTCAATGTCATGATCTTCGCCAATACCTAAAGGACCAGGTGGAAACTCTACAAAGAGGTGCTCACACTCAGGATGCACGTAATGTCTCCCTTGTTTATTGAATCCAATTTTCTTCATGATGGGTTCAATTTTGCTTTTGAAAAGACTTAAAACTATAAAGTCTAAGTCTCCCGACCTGTAGGCGCCGTTTGAGTAGATCGACACTACAGCACCTCCGACAAGGACTGCTTCAATGCCATTTTTTGACAGGTGCCCACCCACATATTTCCAAAGCTCTTCTTCTGTACAAGTTTTAAAATTTATTTCCATTAAACACTACGTCCTACAACTGGCTTCCCCGCACGTCGAGGTCTTCTTCTTGTGCTGAAAATAACTTCTTTCTCTTCAATAGGAATCGAATCATAAACCCTTTTTACAAGCTCCATAAATGGGTTCGTAAGAGGGTTCTTTTTATTGAATTGATAGACTCTCGTTTTTCCTGAAAGTTTTGAAATTAGAATCCCGGCTTTTTCAAATCGGTCAAATTGCCTTTGAACTTGTCCAAGCGTTACGTGAAAGTCTTTTGCAACGGCGGAAGGATAGGTTTCCCCATGGTGATAGAGATGAAGAAAAATTTTTTGAGCAGTTCCACTGCCTAGAATGAGATCCAGCATATTCATAGTATAAGCTAATGGAGGGCACAGATCAACCCCTTTTAAGGGTTATATAACCCCTTAAAAGGGTAGGTCTAGCTATTAAAAGGCACCAACAATGCGTACCGCGTAAAATTTCCCAAACTCTCCCAATTATTCTAAACTTACCATTCTCAATTTCTAGATAAGGACCCCGGAATGAATGACTTCCAAAAAGAACTGGTAATGAACCTTCGAAAATTTTGTCAGGACTCAATTGAGCCTCATATGGAGCATGATGATGCTGAAGGAAAGTTTCGGATGGAAATCTTCCAGGGTCTGGGTGAATACGGCGTCACGGGTGTCACCCTTCCGGAAGAATACGGCGGCATGGGTCTGTCTTATCAGGACTACTGCTACGTTTTAGAAGAGATCGCAAAATTTTCAGTTCCTTATGCGGTCACGGTTTCGGTTTCCAGCATGGTTCAGACCATCCTTAAAAATTACGGTAATGAAGCTCAGAAAGCGAAATATCTTCCGGCCTTAACTTCCGGCCAGGAGATTGGGGCCTTTGCTTTGTCTGAATCCCACGCAGGCTCAGATGCCGCGAATTTAAAAACTACCGCTAAGAAAGTTGATGGCGGGTACATGTTAAACGGCACCAAGATGTGGATCACTTCTGGTG
>JAEYUK010000164.1 GCA_023432655.1 Pseudomonadota bacterium
GTCCAGTTGAAGAAGTTTCAACTTTGTTCCGACTTCTGAAAAAGTTCTTACGTAAAGAAAGACAACGAATTCTAAATAACAATATTAAGTTTCAGGTCATAGGGGAGGTACAGAATCTTCCCTATGAAACTGTTTCTCTTATTAAAGAGCTCGAAGGCTTAACTCAAAATGCAACTGGCCTTAAACTGACCTTTGCTTTTAATTACGGATCTAGATCCGAGATATTAAGAGCTGTGAATAATTTCCAACTGAACAATCCTGGCCGTCTGATGACGGAAGCAGATCTTAATGAATCAATGTATCGACCAGAAACGGGGGACGTTGATCTTATGATCAGAACGGGTGGAGAGCAGCGAGTATCCAATTTCTTACTATGGCAAATGGCGTACGCTGAACTTTATTTTACTCCGACCAAATGGCCTGATTTCTCACCAAGTGAATTTAAAAAAATTATTGAGCATGTTTCTAATCGGGAAAGAAGATTTGGGAATGTCTGTGCTCAGGATGCATTAGAGCTCTCTATTGAAAAAGCCGAGAACAACAAAACTGCATTTGTTCAAGGAGTGAATCTCTAATGTCTAATAATACTGTCCGGATTATTTCCGGTCTTATTTTAGTATCGCTGGTCGCTTTATGCCTTTATCTGGGCGCCAATGCCACCTTGATTGCGATTGGATTAGTTGGCCCATTCGTGATTGATGAGATCATTACGAATTTTTACGGGCAATCTCGTCTCTCTGTTAGATATTTTTTGGCCCAATAAATTTACGCTTCTTGCTTCTATTTTTTCAATTTTTACCAAATCAGCCAGTCATCATTTAATCTATGGATTTCGGCCGGTGTTTTCTTAGACCTCTTGCTCCTTTCCTATCTTTTCCTGGTCTACCGGAAATCGGAAACTCTTTTGAAAATTTTCCGTATGACCTCTTGGGGAGCAGGCCTCTTCACAGTCATCCCTTTAATATGTCTGAGTTATATAGTTCATTTTGATAATTGGCTTTTACTCTTCATTGGTATCATCATTTTGAATTTCATGGTGGATACGGCTGCTTATTTCAGCGGTAAAAAATTTGGGAAACACAAACTATGGGAAGCTGTTAGCCCTAAGAAGACGGTAGAAGGGCTTATAGGTGGAGTGTTTTTCTCCGTTCTTTTTACGAGTCTTTATTGGAACTATTTCATCGAAGAAATAACGGTCTTTTCAATTATTTTCTTTATAATAATAGCATTGAGTTCTCAGATTGGTGATTTGGCCCAGTCGAAACTTAAAAGACAGTTCGAAATTAAAGACAGTTCATCATTGATTCCAGGCCATGGTGGAGTATACGACCGAGTCGATAGCCTTATGTTCGTTGCTCCTTTATACGCTTTTTATCTGATGGCCAATTTCCGTTAAGGATTAACTATGCTTGAAAAAATTCTCATTTTTGTCATATTTCTAGGCCCATTGATTTTTTTCCATGAATTAGGACATTTCTTCTTTGCTCGTCTTTTTGGCGTGAGAGTAGAAGTCTTTTCAATTGGCTTTGGCCCTAAAATTTTTAAATATATGCATAAGGGCACGGAGTACGCGCTTTCAATCATTCCACTTGGTGGTTATGTAAAGATGTTCGGAGACGACCCGTTTTCTGAAACTCCATTAAGTGACGAAGAAAAGAAAGTCGCTTTCAATCACAAAACAAAATGGGCAAGATTCTGGATCGTTTTCGGCGGTCCATTGGCCAATTTGCTTCTGGCCTATTTCCTATATGTTGGACTTCTTGCTGGTGGTGAAAAAGTTCCTGAAACGAAAGTTGGTGTGGTTACCGAGAAGTCTGTTCTTTATGAGAAAGGCTTAAGAACTGGCGATGTTCTTATCGGAATCAATGACGAGAAAGTATTAAGCTTTGATGACTTTAACATCAAAGGTTCTACTGTGGAAAAAGTTGTAGTCCGAAGAAACGATCAACAGTTAGATCTGGCAGTAGGAATGCCGCTAGAGCCGTTTATCAATGAATTCGTAGGAATTGTATCGGTAGTTAAAAAGCCAATTTTTGTTAACTCGAAAGGTGAAAAGTTTGTAGTTAGCCTGGAACAAAAACCTGCAGAAATTAATGTTTCGATTGAAGAAATCGCTGCTCATTTTCAGGGGAAAGCATACCTCTACAAAATGATTGAAAAAGACGGTGTTGAAGTTATTGATCCTTCTTCTGAATCTGAAATCACTACTGCCCAGAACCAGTCTTTGACTGACATCATCACTGGACTTGAATTGTACCCGGTTGATCTTTTAGTTCGGAATATCGTCATGAGTTCTCCGGCCGATAAAGCAGGTATTAAAAAAGGTGATATTCTCACTAAAGTTAATGAGGATACGTTAACGAACTTTGAAGAACTTCGACAAAATCTTCAGACTTTGCCTGAAGGTCAGGAAGTGACGGTGACTCTCATTTCCAATGGTGAGACGGTTGTTAAGAAGATGACTCCAGAAGTGAAGGAAGCTAACGGTAAAAAAGTTAAAATTATTGGTATCGAAAGTGGTGTTGAATACCTTCAGCCGAAACTGATTGTTGCAAAAGCAGAAAACTTTGGGGCTGCTCTGACTGGTGCTTTCACGCGCACTTGGGACGGTATTGTGAAAACTTTTGGTGGTTATAAAAAACTTATCACCAGAGAAGTATCTCTGAACAATATCGGAGGGCCACTTGCGATTGGTAAGGTTGCTTCTGATTCACTAAACATCAGCCTTTCAATGTTTTTTAGATTGATGGCCATTATTAGCATTAACTTGGGTGTGATTAACCTTTTCCCGATTCCAGTGTTGGATGGTGGGCATATTATGTTCCTACTTTTCGAAGCAGTGAATGGTGGTCCCCTTTCAAGAAGGAAGCTTGAGATTGCTCAGAAGTTCGGGATTTCAGTTCTGTTCTTCTTAATTTTTGTTGCACTCTTTAATGATATAACCAGATTAATTTTTTAAATTTTGAGCTATTTATTCATAGATTCAACATACGACCTGATTTTAGGTGTCCTGGATGATGGATTAAACTGGCTTTCTTTTGAACGCCAGACCGGAGCTAAAGCTTCGGCCATCATTCAGGCGCGCGCTCACGAATTACTTTCTCAGCATGATATTAAATTGAGCGAATTAAAAGGCGTCATTACTGTTAATGGCCCGGGATTCTATACTGGTCTGCGATTGGCAGAGGGCTTTGCTGATGTTCTAAAGTTTTTCGGCATTCCTCAGTATTCCTTTTATAGTTATGAAATACCTCGTTGGTGTGGTTATACCGAGGGATGTTGGTTTACCAAAGCTTATCGGGGAGAGTATTTCCTTTATAGATGGACTGGCGAAGAATCTAAGCAAGAACTCCTGGCCGCAAAAGACTTGGCCCAAGGGATGGGAGGAGGGCAGTTCTTCATCCATTCTGATTCATCTCTCGATGAAAAAAGTTCTCCTTATGTTCATAATCCAATAATGACGATGGAGCTTCTTAAAGAGAAACCTCAGGAAATTTTTAAACCGGTTCTGGAATTAAAAACTCAGCGAGAATCATTTTATTTTCGAGCGCCTGAGGATGAATTCAAGGTTAACCCATGAAAAGGTTTTTCTTTTTACCTCAGTCGATTACTTATCTCCTTATAGTTGCCATTATCTTTGCTTATTTGAAACTGCCTTTATTTATTGAAATTTTGGTTCTTCTTGCCGCATCTTTAGTCCTTTTTATTTTCCGAAGGTCTCCGGTTCCTTATCGGGATACTTTAAAAAATGACGGTGAGATCTATCTTTCACCAGTTCACGGGGAAGTAGAATCTGTTCGTCACAATGTTTCGATTCCGGATTACCCAGTTCCTTGCCATGAAGTAAGGATCTCCATATCTTTTTGGGATCAGAAAGGTCTTTATCTCCCCACTGCAGGTGAGGTCTCTTATCTCAAGGCCAATCGGGGTAAAAAGGTTCATCGGAATTCGCCAACAGAGGTCTTCTATGGGCCAGTTGAAGAGCTTTCCCATACTGATTTTGTCTTAACATCCAAGAATGGGATGCGGGCCTTAATGAGGTTTATTGATTGTTCTACCGGGAAGCGCCCGGCCATTTGGTTAAAATCAGGTGACCGAGGGCGTGGTGCCGCGTGTTTTGGGTATTATCCTTTCGGTGGAACTTTGTTAATTTATGTACCAGCAACAAGCGACATTCTCGTTTACGAGAAAGAGCGCGTTACTCCTGGTCAAACAGTTATTGCAGCTATTAAAGACTTAGCTAAAGGTTAAAAAATGTTACTTGAAAATCGTCGTCTGGCCTATTTTATTCCTAATACCTTCACGGCCCTTAATATGGCCTGTGGATTTGCGGCCATCCTTTTTGCTTTTAATGGGCAATTCTATAAGGCCTGCATGTTCATCGTTCTTGGTGCTATTTTTGATAGCGTTGATGGACGATTAGCAAGAATGACCAATACTCAATCAAGTTTTGGTGAGCAGTTTGATTCGTTAAGTGACCTCATCTCTTTTGGTGTTTCACCAGCGATTGTTTATTATCTTCGTTTTTTAACAGACTCTGGAAGACCAGGAATGGTGGCGGCTTTCTTCTTTATTCTGTGTGGTGCTCTAAGGCTCGCTCGCTTCAATGCTAATATTGATAAAAACAAATCAGACTATTTCCAAGGTTTACCAATTCCAGGTGGGGCAACGGCGGTGATCAGTATGGTACTAGTATCTCTCAGTATGCCGGAAATTGCTGACTACCGTTTTGTGACTGTGGGCTACTTACTTTTTTATGCCATTTTGATGATCTCAAATATCCCTTTCCCAAGTTTTAAAAAATCAGAATGGGTTAAGAATCATAAGAAACAAGTTCTCATGATTATCTTTTTGATTTTCGCCTCTCTTTTTATTTATGAAGAAGTCATGATCCCGGCCATTATTACTTTCTACGTAATCGCTTCACTTATCTATTACATGAGCCATCGTAAAAAATTCGAAGGAATTTTTGACTGGCAAGAAGAGCCTGAGACTGACCTTAAGTGATCCACCATTACAAGCTCATTTTAGAATATAAAGGGACCCGTTATCTTGGCTGGCAAGTTCAGCCGGAGAGTGCGGGCCTGACTGTTCAAGGTGAACTTAATCGGGCCCTTAAAACCATTTCTAAATCTGACGATGTGAGAAGTATGGGGGCAGGGCGAACTGATGCCGGCGTTCACGCTTTAGGCCAGGTGGCCAAAGTGGGAATGCCCCTGGAAATTGCTCCGATCAATCTGGTTCGAGCTCTCAATGTTAACCTGCCTGATGATATTCGGGTTCTTTCAGCAGAAGTTTCTGATCACGAGTTTTTTCCGACCGTGCACGCAGTCTCCAAAGAGTACCATTATCGTTTTACTTGCCAGCGCACCTTCACGGCATTTCAGAATGACTTCATTGTTAATCATCCCTTTGAACTAGATCTGGAAAAAATGCGGGCCGCTTGCCAGCTCCTTATTGGAAAGCATGACTTCACGAATTTTTATTGTGAGGGAACTGAGGTTGCCAGTAACATTCGGGAAATCTTTGAGTGTGAAATACTAGAAGTATCCGGTGCTGAATGGATGCTACCTTCTCACTATGTTTTCCGGATTGTGGGCGATGGCTTTCTCAAGCAGATGGTAAGGCTCCTTATGGGCGCCGTCTGGAACATAGGGCGTGGCAAAATAAATCTGGAAGATTTGCAAACGGCCCTGGGGCCCCAAAAAGTTCACAGATTAGGGCCGGTCGCCCCGCCTAATGGGCTTTATATGGTTCGCGTCAATTACTGAATCTTTTGACAAATTCCCTCAATATGTTAAAAACACTAATTCATTTATTTTCACTCTAGAAAAGAGAGATTCTATGTCTTACACCATTGAAAACGTTAACGGCTGCACTAAGAAATTAGTCTTCAATTTCGATAAGGTTGATCTTACGAAAGAAATCAAAGAAGCCTTGATTGCTAAACAAGCTAACTCCAATCTTAAAGGTTTCCGTAAAGGGAAAGCACCTCTAGAGATGGTTCAAAAGCTTTTTGGACCACAGGTTGAAAACGATGCTCTTTACCGTTTTATTTCTGCTCAATATTATGAAGCAGTAAAAAAAGAAAATCTTCGCGCTGTTGGTTATCCTCAGTTTGATAATACAAAGTATGAGTCTGGTAAAACTGTTGCATTCGAAGCAACTGTTGAAATTATCCCAGAGTTCGAGCTTAAAGATTATTCAAAGCTTTCTTTCAAAAAAGATTCTGATGTTGTTTCAGATGAAGACTTCCAGACTTTGAAGAAAAACTACCTTTCAAGCAAAGCTGAAGTAGCTGAAGTACAAGATACTAATCACAAATTAGCTAAAGGTGATTTTGCTGTTTTCAATTTCGAAGGTGAAAAAGCTGATGGCTCTAAACCTGAGAACATGAAAGCTGACGAATACATGCTAGAAATCGGTTCGGGCCAATTTATTCCAGGATTCGAAGATGGCATGATCGGCATGAAGAAAGGCGAAAAGAAATCAATCAAGGTTACTTTCCCAGCTGACTATCATGAGGAAGATCTTAAAAACGCTCCTGTTACTTTCCATGTAGAGCTTTTAGAAATCAAGCAAAAGAATTTCCCGGATTTCACTGATGAGTTAGCGAAAGAATTTGGTTTTGAGTCAGTTGCTGATTTCGAAACTAAAAATAAAGAAAGAATGGCGACTCAAAAGAAACGTGAAGTGACTCAAAAGCTTCAGCAAGAAATTCTTGAAAAGCTAATTGAAGAGAACACTTTTGACGTTCCAAAAGCTCTTGTTGATGACCAGAAAGAATCAGTTAAAGAAGAACTTTCTCGTAATCTTAAACAGCAAGGTTTTAACGATCAAATGATTGGCCTCTACTTCGAGCGTTGGGATGCTGATGTAACTCAAAAAGCTCTTTTCCAAGTTCGTTCAGGTCTCATCCTTGATAAACTAGCTAAAAAATACAATATCGAATCAACTGAAGCTGATCTTGATGCAAAAATTGATGAGATGGTTTCTCAGTCTGGCATGAAGAAAGAAGAAATCGCGAAGTTCTATAAATCAAATGAGAACATTAAGCGCAATCTTATGTATGCCATCCGTGAGGAAAAAACTTTCCAGGCCCTTATGAAGGATATGAAAGTTTCTTAAGTAATTTCCGCCCTCTGCTCCCTCTCTTTGAGGGGGAGCAGTTTTCCCACCACAAGCCTCGCACGAGTCTCATTCGACATTTTCCATCTTTAAAATACACCACCACTTCTTTTTCGAGATAAACAGTCTTAATGATTTCACCCTGTGGAACAAATTCGTTCGTCGGCATACCTGGAGTTCGTGCCTTATCTAAGTTTAGACTTGAGCAGAAGACTATAACGAGTAGGAGTACCGCCTTGTATTTTCTCATTAAAAAGAATCCAACCATGACTAAGAAAACGATATTTACTTCCATCGTTGTAAATTGAAGTGTGATGGCCGAACAGAAGTTCACCAGGCCCTGCACGAGCTTTAACAGAGTTATTCCTAAATGAAGTTGCCAGTCCCAAAGTGGAAAAGACAATAAAAAGAGTAAGGGCATGAGAATGGTGAACCCTAAATTTAGAAGAGGGGAGAATAAAAGAAGAAGAAAAGATATTTCGGTATTTTGAAAGTAGGCGAGGATGATTTGTCCCAAAAAAAACCAAATAATAAGACCCACACCTTGAACACCGGAATAGATGATTCCTAAAAAAAGAAAGCTGTAGGTGAAACTTAAGGTACTATTTTGGAAGGAACCAAAAAAGATATCCATCATCAAGGCCATGGCAAAACCACATTTTAAGCCTAAAACTTTCTGGTGGCCTTTAATTAAGAGCATCCGCTTTAAGGCGGCCATACCAGGAAGAAAGGCGAGACCTATGCCCAATAGAATGATCACTGGCAGATGGTAACTTGGCTTAAGGATTTTCATTAAGGGTGCTAACACCGCACTTAAATGAAAGCCAGAGGGGGTGAACAGATGGTTCAGTCCAAGTTTTTGATAATTCTCTTTCATTATCTTTGATAAGGGGGCAGATCTACCGGTCAGGATGGATTCCCAGAGTTTCAGGAGGTCTAGTTCTTCTTTGGTTACCTTGCTTCGGGCCTCGCTGAAGCTTTGAAGCTTGATCACCCGTTCGTTTTTAAAATAGGTCTTCAGGGTGCGGACTTCCTGGATCTTTTGAAGCGTCAGGAGGGCCAGGGTGATGACCAAAATAGTGAGAATCCATGGTTTACTCATGGAGAGACACTAAGCAAGGAATGGGCCAGCGAGTTTGGAGGTAAGTAATAGAAATAACAAGAGTTTGTTGTCTGGCGGCAAATAGAATTCCTTGCTTGTCGGTAAGAAAAGGAGTACTTACTGGCCATGTTGGAAATGAGCATCAAGAGTCTTCTTCCCCAAATACAGAACTGGCTGGAAGAAGATGACTTAACCAGAAACTATCATTACGTTCGTTCACTACCTACTCATGCAGTGAAACTGCAATTGAAGGTGAAGTCTCCTCTCATTCTTGCGGGCACCGATTATCTTGCGGCCACTTTTATCGCTCTTGGTGGAGATAATCATTTTTCTTTTCTGAAAGAATTCGAAGGGAAAAAATTAGAGGCAGGAACAGTGATTGATTTTCCTCAGACCATGCCTTTTAACCTGGCCGTAACTGGTGAAAGATTGGGACTCAATCTTCTTCAGCATGCAAGTTCCATTGCCACCTGGACTGAAAAGCATGTAGCACTCGCTCAAAATAAAAATATTAAAATTCTTGATACTCGGAAAACAACACCAGGACTTCGTACTTTAGAAAAGTATGCGGTACGAATGGGTGGTGGGTTTAATCACCGCTTGGGTCAATCTGACACATGGATGATTAAAGATAATCATAAAACTTCCCTCGGGGGCTTAGCTGGCGCCTGGAAATTCTTTCAGAATCAGGGGGCCTTTTACAACAATACAGTGGTGGAAATTCATTCTATTGAGGAATTAAAAGAGGCCATTGAACTTGGTTGCACAAATGTCATGCTGGATAACTTCTCGCCTGAAAAGGTGAAGGAAGCCGTTAAGTTGAAGAAGGCAGGAATGACCTTCGAAGTTTCTGGAGGGCTAAATTTTTCCAGTATGAATCAATATTTAATCGAGGGAGTGGATGCTCTTAGTATGGGCTCAATTACTT
>JAEYUK010000175.1 GCA_023432655.1 Pseudomonadota bacterium
CATTTTTACTAGGGGCGATGGTTTCTTCAACTGATGCTGCTGCCGTTTTTAGTATCCTTCGCTCCAAGAATTTAGAACTCAAAGGGAATCTGAAAAGTACGCTGGAGTTCGAGGCCGGAAGTAACGATCCTGTGGCCATCTTTTTAACCATCAGTGTGTTAACTTTTGGCATTAATCCCGAGGAAGGAAGCGTCCTCTCCATGATAACTCTTTTCCTTAAACAAGGCGGTTTGGGGATTGTCCTGGGACTTATAGGTGGAAGAATTATTCAGTGGCTCATTAACAACGTGGGGATTGAGTATGAGGGTCTCTACAGTGTGCTCTTAATGGGTCTGGTTGTTTGTCTTTTTGCAGGAGTGTCTCAGATCGGAGGGAGCGGATTTCTGGCGGTCTATGTTGCAGGGATTGTGGTTGGGAATTCAGACCTTCTTCATAAAGGGTCCATCGTTAAGTTTTCAGACGGGATCGCCTGGATTGCTCAAATCATTGTCTTTCTCACTCTGGGCCTCTTATGCTTTCCTTCAAATCTTCTCAATGTTTGGAAAGAAGGAATTGCTCTGGCGTTATTTATGATGCTGGTCGCGAGACCTGTTAGTGTTCTTTTTGCAGCACCATCCGGAAAGATCCTTAGTAAATCAAATCGATTATTTGTTTCATGGATCGGGCTCCGTGGAGCAGCACCTATCATTCTGGCCACTCTCCCCTGGACGGTGAATCATCCTCAAGCGGAGTATCTGTTTAATCTCGTTTTCTTTGTGGTTCTCTTATCAGTTATCTCGCAAGGAATAAGTATTCCTTGGGTCGCAAAAAAACTCGATGTGATCGAACCTATTAAAGATAAAACTCCTCACATTGAAGGGCTTCTCCCCTCAGGCTTTATTTCAGTCGAAATGGCCATCACGGAAGATGCTCTGGCCGTAGACCGGCGGATAGTTGAACTCTCCTTACCAGCGGGTGTCCTTCTTACAAGGATCGAAAGAGAGGGACGATTCCTAGTCCCTCGTGGGGACACAAGATTAGCTGCAGGAGATAAGGTGTCCGGTCTTGCAAGACCAAGTAACCTCATTCCCCTGCAAGAGCTTTTTGGTGAGGCCAGAGGTGTTAATACCTAGGCCCGCATTTCAGAAAATTCCTCAGGCCTTGAGATAATTTCCATCACTCGAAGCTCCCGGGTCTGTCCATCCGGGAAGGTCCATTCAATCTCTTCTCCCACCCGAAGACCCAGAAGCGCCGAACCTAAGGGAGCAGTCACAGAAATTTTCTTTTCCTTACTATCAGCGTGCTGCGGATAAACTAAAGTCATTTCGCCGGTTTTATTATCAGTTACATTTAGATAACGGAAAGTTGTATTCATCGTAACCAGATCAGATGGTATTTCATTAGGTGCAACAATCTGGGCCCCTTCAATTTCATTTTCTAATTCTTCCAAATGACGTTTCCCTGAAACTAAAGAATTCAGACGCTGATAGTCTGTCTCAGTTAAAAGAATTGCTCTTTGCTTCATAGAACCTCCGAAAACGAAGTCATACAACTTCAAAATTGTTTTGATGAATTAGTTAAGAATAAAAGGGAGATGGATCACCTTGATCATGGTGCCATTATAGTTGAGGGCCTTATTCCTGCAAGACAAGATAAATTAAGGTTAAAGTTCTAATTATGACTTGTCAGATCCCTTCTCTACCTTCTGCTAAATAGGCGCCTTATTGATCTGAGAAAGGGGTTGGTTTACATCAAAAATTCTGCCTCTGATTCCATTGATCCCGAAACCTTCAAGTCTCTTTGTATGTTTGGCCAAATATCTTTTTGCATTTTCTTCATCAGAAAAAAGATAGATGCCTCCAGCTTCCTTAGTATCTTTATTTTCTGTCCAGATTTTCCAGATAATGCCTTCTTCTTTGGCAATATCTTCAGCAAGGTCTTTAAAAGCTTTCGACATTTCTTCACCAAAGGGCCCGTTCATCGGGAAATCAACTTGAAGTAGTTTCATATAAATTCCTTTGTTCTTTCTCGTCTATAAAAGAGAAGTTGTAGGAGTATAGCCAATCTAATCCTTATTGTCGTCTTAGTAGAAGATTATGCACTTACTATGTATAGAATGAAATTTATGTTGAATTAAGTGTAAGACTTTTAGTTTCAGGACATAAAAAAAGGGAGCCCCTGCTTGGCTCCCTTCTTTTCGGCATCTTGCCTTTTAGAGTGACTTCCTGTCACATCTTAAATTTATTATACCTAAAGTTTTTTACGAACAAAGGAAAATATAAGGAGGAAAGTTTTTCCAAGGGTTATTGTTTAAGTTAATTAAGAACTACTCGGCAATATGAGAGAAACTCAAGTACAATAAAACGGAAGAAAGAGTTTAAGGCATCGAAAACTATAGAGTACCGGAGTGAACCAGATGAGTACTAGAGCAAAAAAATCGGGAAAGAAAATTTACCGCACAACATTTACTTACTTCATTCCCGCCCCTCCGCAACGCAGATCTGGCTACCGGGAAATCGAATTTGATAAAATCATGAAAGGTATTTTGGAGGCCGGCTTTGAAATTGAGTCCCTTCAAACCCAGGCCGGAGGCGGCGAACAAGGTGGACTCTTTGTCATGGCCCTCTTGAAAACAACAAATAAGAAGACCTATGAAATGGATCAGAGTCAAGATATCCATGCAGAATTTAAATTATCTCACTCTCATCTTTCATCCGATATTATTCTTGAAGAGGATGAGGATGTTTAAATTTTTATTTTTATTCTTAATCTCTTCTTGCTCATTCTTCATTTCAAGAATTGAAACTCCTATTACTGTCGATGAAAGTCTTGCCCGAAAGGCGCCTCAAATTCAAAATTATTGTGAGGCCCAAGAGCGTCCAGATTTTCAGCTTGTGGGCCCTGGTGGGAACTCTCAAGAGGTCTATTCAAAATTTATTAAAACTCTCCCCCATCTCGATTTCATTGATCACTTTGCCCTCTGGAATCTTTTACAGCTTTCAGTCCGTCCCGATCAATCTTCTCCCACGTCCCGTCTCCAGGTTCTTATTCATCAGGGAGAGAAAACTTATTACTTCGATTTTTTTTCGGAAGAAGGAGCTGATCAGTATCCCTTTATTTACGGGATTGATTGGGTTTTGAAAAAGTTTAATAAAAAAAGAACTCTCGAATACTATGCTGGAATTTTAAATCAGCATCTCGGACAGAAATTAAAAATTGGAAAGGATTTTGAAAACTTTCTGATTAAAAATATTCCTGAAATAAAGGCGAGCTCAGAACTCGCTCCCTACTATTTCCGGGGAAGTGATGCTTTAAAAGAAAACGAAACTTCTCCTGCTCTTAATTACAAGGAAGTCATAAAGATCTACCGCGCAGCTGAGAGGAAACAAAAAATCATCATCAACACTTCTCTGACTCCTTTTGTTACGGATAAAGGGAACTCCGGAAACTGTAATTATGACTTTAACCTCTATGACAATTCCATTTTTCTGATTGATAAGGTCATTCCCATTGCTAACCTCTACGGTCTCTCATTATCAGACTCAGCTTTCCTCTCCTCTTCTTCTCAGAAGCTAGATAGCATCAGGCCATTAAGCGGACTTCCTCTATTTAAAGGGGTCTCTAAAGTCAGAAGTTCTGCTGTATGTATGATGGAAAACAACGGTAACAAGATCTGGGCCTTTTCAAATCAAAGCCGGGACCCGGGCCAGCACCTCTTTCACCTGGTTCGCTATGGACTACCCCAGGCTGAAACCATAGCGGAAGTGGATAAACTCATTCGTCATTCCCGCCACCTTTTTCTCTCCGATCCTGTGAGACTTATTATTGAGTCAGGCAGAAGCTCACAAGAGCAAGTTGAAAATTTATTAAAACTCAATTTGCCGATCTACAATGCAGATAAACTAGGAAACATCTGGGCCTACACCAGATTCAAGGATGGAAGCCGGTTCATTATTGATGACCGGAATCCCGGAGCCTTTAAATGCCAGTAATAGAGATTTTTGGTAAGGCCTCAGGAACATCCCGCTTTCTTGAATACTCGCTTACTGATCTTGATATTAATTTACTCGAGTGGCTTCGTTCCCGCGGAGTAACGATTGCCTCTTCCTGTGACGGTGTCGGTGTTTGCAAAAAGTGTATTATCCAGAATGGATGGCCAACTTGTGAACTCACGCTCAAGACTTTCCTTGAGCGCTCCCCGGATGGAATAATTATTGTCGATTATTTATAGTTTTTTGAATCCGCCCTTACCGGTTACGAAGAAACTATCTACCTGATTGTGAGCATTCATCACGGAACTAACTGTGTACTCCATAAGAAGTGTCGCGGCAGCGATAGGGTTCTCTCGTGTCCCCTGATTTTGAATTCCACCAAGTTTCATGGTTGCTGTGAAATCGAATCCAAACAGTGTGCGAACGCTTTCCGGAATAATCTGGACCGCTGTTAGATAGGCCCCTTTCCCATTGTACTGACCATGAGAAGAATAGATCACACTATATCGAAAAGTCACAACGGCCACATCATAGAGGTTACGGTAAATGACCTGATAGGTTCTCTTAACCGGCATGCTCCATCTTTCTGTATCGAGGATATCTACCGCCTCACCACTGACTCGAGGAATGATGCTGATCGGGGCGTAACTTGTTTGATTGGTTGGCTTCCCTTTAATCACCAGCTTATAAATGTCTTCACCCAGGGCCACTAAATCTCGGGCAACTGAAATAACTTTTCCAGCTCTTTCCGTAGGATCGACCTGACCGCGCTGATTCGTAAGACCTGAGGCCAGCTGCTTGTAGTAGAGGATGTCGATTTGAGACTCACCTAGATAGCCTCTCGAAACTTCAGCGACTTCCATCCGGGCAATTGTGTTGTGTCTTACATCGTCTTTTGAAGCGAAACTTGAAGCACTCAATACAAGGGTTAGTCCCAGAGCTAATGTTTTAAGGTTGGTTACCATTTATCCCCCTTAGGATCAGAAGTCTGGCGACATAAAGCCATCGTTGACCGACAAAGTCAATTTTTTGTCGCTCTTACATTTCCTTGCAAATGACACGTGTAGTAATTACACATAAGCCCTATAAAAATCACTCATTTTTCTTGCCAACCTTTTTTATACCTGAGTAAAATACACGCCAACGATGCATTAGTTTTGCTAATAACCTTTATAATGAACGCTTATGGAA
>JAEYUK010000272.1 GCA_023432655.1 Pseudomonadota bacterium
GATTTATTCCAGTTAAAGAACCGGAACGGGGTCAGTGGATGAGAGCTGAATTAAAACGTCCCGAAACTTTGGTGTGGATGGAAACACCTTACCGACTTAAAAAGCTTTTAACCGAACTTGAAAGCACCGGAACTAAAAGGGAAGTCTTTTTGGGGATGGATTTAGGTGGAAAAGAGGAACGTCTTTTACGGGGGACGGTGTCCTATTTACTTAAGCAACTCGGCGAAAGTGAGAAGCGGGAATTTGTTCTGGTTCTCGCCCCAATGTAAGAAAACAACTCTAAGATCTCATAAACTTTAATTATTCTGGTTATTTAGACCATTATTCATTGAATGAAAAGCTCATGACTTTTGAATCCCAATTTGGTAATTGAAAGCTTATGAAATCTTACAAAAAGCCCCCTTTTTCTGATGAGTTAGCGGAAAGGAAAGGGGATCATATTATGCTCGCCGAAAAAGCACGTACGGCTTCGGGCGAAATTGACAGACGGTTTAACTACGAACCTATGTTCTTTGCTCATCCAAGGGCAGATGAGCGCTGGACCACAAAGTTTCTAGGTTTTGAGTTAGATTATCCCTTGTGGATCTCCAGTATGACTGGAGGAACTAATCACGCTGAAAAAATTAACGAGAATCTGGCCCGCCTCTGCGGCGAGTTTGGTCTGGGTATGGGACTCGGTTCTTGCCGTAGTCTTTTGACTAACCAATCACGCTTAAAAGAATTCGCTGTAAAAAAATGGATGGAAAAAAGTCCTCTTTACGCCAACATCGGTATTGCTCAGCTCGAGGAATTGGTCGAGGCCGGAAAAGTCGGGCTTCTTCATGAGATGGTGAAAAGAGTTGAGGCCGATGGTCTCATTATTCACATCAATCCATTACAAGAATGGTTCCAGCCTGAAGGGGATCGTTTTAAAATTTCACCTATCATCACTCTAAAAAAATTCCTGGAAGTGGCCACTTATCCCATTATTGTTAAAGAAGTGGGACAAGGTATGGGTCCACGGAGTCTTAAGGCCCTTTTAGAACTTCCGCTGGCCGGTATTGAACTTGCGGCCTTTGGTGGAACCAATTTCACTCTTTTAGAGAATATGAGAGGAGTGGAAGAGAAAACTCGTGAAGGGTTCATTTATCTCGGCCACACTGCCGGTGAAATGGTGGATATCCTTAATGCGCTCCCGACTCGGGATAAAGAAATCATTATCTCTGGCGGGATTAAAACCATGCTTGATGGTTATGAATTACAAATGAAGCTTAAAGCGAACTCAGTTATTGGCATGGCCTCGGCCTTCCTCGCTCCAGCACTTAAAGATTACGAAACACTTAGAAACTATTTCCTTGCCCAGAGAGAAGCACTTTTAACTGCGAAAACTCTGCTGGAACTTAGGGAGGATGCATGAATACAGTTAGCGGTTTCTCTAAAATGACGAAAGAGCAAAAAATTGAATGGCTCTCGCTTCAGCTTCAAGGCGACGCAAGTACCTTGGTCCGTAGCATGCCTTATTTCTGGCATCACGATGTTGAGACTCAAAAGCGATTTGATGAGTTCTCGGAAAACACACTCACTAATTACAACTTACCATTCGGGCTTGCTCCTAACTTTTTAATCAACGGAAAAGTTTATTCTGTTCCGATGGTGATTGAAGAGTCTTCGGTGGTAGCGGCGGCTTCGCTCGGGGCCAAGTTCTGGCTTGAAAGAGGGGGCTTTAAGGCCCGTGTTCTTTCTACGACGAAAGTCGGTCAGGTTCATTTTCAGTGGCAGGGAGAGAAAGAAAAACTCCAGAAGTATTTTGCTGAAAATAAGTCTGATCTTCTGAATACTGTTTCTCACATTACAATGAACATGGAGCAAAGAGGCGGCGGTATTAAAGATCTTAAATTGGTTGATATGACCGATAAGATTGAAAATTATTATCAGCTGGTTCTGGAAGCTGAAACTTGTAATGCCATGGGGGCCAATTTTATCAATTCAGTTCTTGAAGAACTGGCCCGGAATTTTAGAGATGGTGTTTCCAAGAATGAAACATTTTCTGCCCACGAGAAGAAAGTTCATATCATCATGTGCATTCTTTCCAATTATACACCTAACTGTGTAGTTGAATGTTCCGTTGAGTGCCCGATTGAAGATCTAGGTACCTTCGCCGGTGATATGTCGGCCCAGGAATTTGCTGAGAAGTTTGCCTTGGCCGTAAGAATTGCGGAAATAGATCCAAATCGCGCTGTTACTCACAATAAAGGTATCATGAATGGCGTTGATGCTGTTGTCATTGCTACAGGTAATGATTTCCGTGCTATTGAAGCCTCCGCTCATGCGTATGCCGCTCGTGATGGCCAATACCGCTCTCTTTCGACAGTGAGTCTTCAGAACGATATTTTTAAATTTAGTATTACTTTACCACTGGCCGTTGGGACAGTTGGTGGACTTACTTCACTTCATCCGCTGGCGAAAACGTCTTTGGCGATTTTAGAAAATCCTTCCGCGCCGGAACTTATGCAGATCATGGCAGCAGTAGGGCTTGCGCAAAACTTTGGCGCCGTAAAATCTCTTGTGACCACAGGAATCCAGAAAGGACATATGAAACTTCACCTTCTGAATATCATGAAGCAATTAAATGCCTCTGAAGATCAGATTGAGAAGGGAAAAAATTTCTTCTCAGATAAGGTTGTTTCATTTACCGCCGTACGTGAATTTTTGAAGAATAATTAAAGGTAGGACATGCGAGATCAATTTTTTTACGGTCATGGTAAACTTCTATTGTCTTCAGAGTACTTCGTGTTAGATGGAGCTGAAGCCTTGGCGCTTCCGACCACAGTTGGACAGAGTATGAAGGTTAAATACCGGCACTCTTATCAACCAACTCTGAACTGGAAAAGTTTTGACCATACAGGGAACCTTTGGTTTGAAGGTGACTTTGAATTCTGGCATTTTAAGGCGATTCGCCCTCAAGGGAATGAAACTGAAAAGTTTATTGAAAACGCCCTGAAGGCCGTGCGCCTTCAGAATCCTCATTTCCTTCGTGATGATCTAGATGTCTTTGTAGAAACAAAAATTGGATTCCCGCTAGAATGGGGTCTTGGTTCAAGTTCTAGCTTTATGTACAATGTCGCTCAATGGGCCTATGTCAGTCCTTTTGAGCTTTTAAAGAAGACCATTGGTGGATCAGGCTATGATGTCGCTTGCGCTCAGGCGATGGGGCCAATTCTCTACAAGAAATTTGAAGGCAAGCCTCAGTGGGAAGCAGCTCCATTTAATCCTGGTTTTAAAGATCAGTTATATTTTGTCTACCTTGGGCAAAAACAAAATTCTGCAAAAGAAGTTATTAAATACAGTGAGAATGAAATTCCTGGAAAACCTCAGATTATTTCTGAATTAACCCAGCTCACTCGCGAAATGATTCATGCCCATGATTTAGTGACATTCAGTAAGATTATCCGAAGCCACGAGGATATTATTGCAAGCGCGCTTAATTATCCAAAAGTAAAAGATCTGCATTTCAGTGATTTCTGGGGAGAAGTGAAATCCCTTGGTGCCTGGGGCGGAGACTTTGCTCTGGTTACTTCAGATCGTGACCCTGAGGCCACTCGAGAATATTTCCATTCCCGCGGTTTTGGGACAGTGATACCTTATACTGAAATCGTGCGCTCGGAAGTGAACTAATGAGTTTATTAAGTCCTTTTGAAACTTTAAGTCCCAAGGTTTTTGAGACTACCTGGCGTTCACCTTCCAATATCGCTTTTGTTAAGTACTGGGGAAAGAAGGGACATCAAATCCCGGCCAATCCATCTTTGTCGATGACGCTTAAAGAATGTTTCACAGAAACCAAAGTAACATTCATTCCCCATCATTCTCTAGAAGTTGAGCTCTATCTGGATGAAAAAAAAGAAGATCGCTTCGCTTTAAAAATCAAAAGCTATCTGGAAAGTCTCGGGCCTGAACTTCCACTTCTTAAGAATCTTCGTCTCATTGTTAAGACGAAAAATACGTTTCCTCATGGAACTGGAATCGCTTCATCCGCTTCCGGAATGTCTGCCTTTGCTCTTTGTCTGACGGATTACCTTCATACTTTGAGCGGAGAAGAATTAAATGACCTCTTCTACAAACGAGCGAGTCATCTTTCCCGCCTGGCAAGTGGCAGCGCCTGCCGCTCCATATACGGCGGCTTCACGACCTGGGGAGCATCGGAGCTTTTTGAAAGTTCAGATAAATATGCGACACCTTTCGAAGTACATTCAGAGTTTTCACATCTAAAAGATTCTGTTCTGATTGTGAGTTCAGAAGAGAAGGCCGTCTCTAGTCGTAGCGGTCACGGTAGAATGAATGAGCATCCATTTGCCGAATCCCGCTTTGTTCAGGCGAAGAATAATTTTTCTACTATGGTCTCGGCCTTAAAAAGTGGAGATATGGATACCATGGGGCGCATTCTTGAAGGAGAAGCTCTTTCCCTTCATGCGATGATGATGACCTCTCCGGAAGCCTATATACTCATGCGTCCAAATACCGTGGCGGCGATTGAGCGCATCTGGGCCATGAGACGAGAGACCGGACTCCCACTTTACTTCACCCTGGATGCCGGACCAAACCTCCATTTGATCTATCCTGAAGCTTTTGAGCATAAGATTCAAACTTTTATTAATCATGAGCTTTCCCCGCTATGTCACAAGATCATAAATGATGAGGTAGGTGAGGGTGCTTCGAAATGTTAAAACCTTATCCTGCTAAAATTCTCCTCTTTGGTGAATACACAATTCTTAGCGGCTCCAAGGCGCTGGCCCTTCCTTACTGGAAACTTTCAGGACGGTGGTCTTTTGAAAATAATGGTTCGGTGGCCCGGGAAGAATCCCGTCATAGTCTCATCGCCTATGTGAAGAGTTCACAGGCCTCAAGCATTGATATGGATCGTCTTAATAAAGATTTAGAAGATGGCCTTTGGTTTGACTCAAATATCCCTCATGGTTTTGGGCTAGGAAGTTCAGGGGCAGTGATTGCGGCCTTATATGAGCACTATGGAAAGCCTCGGGGAAGTTTTTTTGAGGATGCTGAGAATCTTGCCCGCTTGGAAGATTTTTTCCATGGTTCAAGTTCCGGACTTGATCCCTTTGTTAGCTATGTTCAAAAACCACTGCTCATTCATAGTTTTAAAAATGTAGAAGTTCTCTCACAGGATCTGAATCTTGATGGTTTCTTCCTTTTAAACACCGGTAAGCCTCGTCAGACCGGCCCTCTGGTTAATATCTATCAGGAAAAAATGAAGGATCCGGAATTTAAACAAGGCTGTGCAAATATCCTGGCGAAGGAAGTTAATTTCGCGATCAATTCTCTGATTCAAAATGATGCCAATAATCTTTTCCATCACATCTGGCATATTTCAAAGTTTCAGTGGGATTTTTTCCCTGAAATGATTCCAACAAAAGAGCGTGCTCTATGGAACAAAGGGATTGAAACAGGGGATTACGTCTTGAAGCTTTGTGGAGCTGGCGGCGGTGGTTTCATTCTCGGTTATAGCAATAAGTATAACCTGCAAGAGATGCAAAAACTTCTCGCAGGTCATGAACTTATTTCTTTATCCTAGTGTTCGACACCTGGTTTTTCTTCATTTTTAATGAGTGAGAGTTTTACTGCATAGGACATTGATTTGGCCGGCATGAAATCAAATTCTTTCTGCTCTGGTTTTTTTGTCTTCCAGTCTTCTGATACCATTGAAGCTTTCGCAATTCTTTTATCCATGGCCATGCCCATTTCAAAGTGAGGACGGAGAGTTTCAAAAAGCCCAAGCTTGGCCTGAATTCTTTGGACTGGAGCTTGAGTGAAAATTGAATGAAGGAGCTCGTGTGTTTTTACAGTGCGATTTTCATTCTGATAGGTCATCGTAAGAAAACCGGATTCAATGAGAGCTTCTTTCTGTATAGGCTTTCCAGTTAAAATCCATGAGCGAGCAAAAGCAGGCGGAATAAGAGTCGAAAGCATGCTCATGCCCCCCGCCGCAGGAACTAATCCGTAGGCGCAGTGATTGAAAGCGATCCGTGCCTTATGAGAAGCAATTCTTATATCAGCACCTAAAGAAAATTCTGTAGCGAGAGTTTCCGAACCTTCTCCTAAATCAACCACGATCGTTTGAGGTAATTGCATCATGGCATAGATAATTTTTTGAAGCTTGGTATTGATTTTATCTAATTGACTTGCAGACATTGCTGGAAGGGCATCAAATTCCAGACCAGTAGAGAAATGAGGAGTACAGGAGTTAATATAGATTGAGTTAATTTCAACACGTGAAGTGCACCAGGCAAACAGGCTTTCAAGTTCAAACAACATTTCCAAGCGGAAGGCATTGTTCCAATCCGGACGATTTAAAGTCACGAATAGCGTCCGAGTCGTTTTTTCAAGACGCGTGGAAATGGTCGTGTAATTGAACAAGTTTTGCATGTCACCTTCCTTGGTTTCTTGCCGTAATATTGTGATTGGATCTTCGCCATTCCATAGCAAAGAATCTAGATCCCGTTTATTTTTTCAAATTTTCAGGTCATGTGTCAAAGGGGAAAAAAGTGGTCGCTTTTAGTCAGAAGCTGTCGTTCTTAAAAATTCTTTCATCAGTGGTGGAATCCCCTGAAATTTGGAAGCTGATTCGTCCCACTTCCCGGCCGTCTGAGGTCTCTACAATGACTTTCCAGTCACCTAAGTTATAGTTTTGTTTAGTGCCAAAGCCTCGGAAGCCTTCTTCCCGGCCTCCCAGAATATTAAGAGGGATAGTGTCTTCTAGTACCATGCCTTTTTTTTCATCGTCTCTATACCACTTTAAAAAAACCTGATCATTGAAACGGGTAGGAGAGAAGATAGATAAAAGAACTGTGACTTTGTCCCCGGGTCTCGCCTCGAAGTCCTGCTGACCTTTTTGCCAAAATTTCCAGGCCGGGCGTAAGTGCTTACCTAAATATTTACCATCAGTTTTTTCAACGGAGTAATAGACCCCAATTTTTTTCACCGCTACCGGAACAGGTGGAATGAGAGAGAAGTAGTAGCCAATTAAAAACACGAGATGAATAGCGACAGCGGGGTAGAGAACAGTCTTTTTAATTTCATCACTCGTTACGAAATTAAAGCGCCAGATGAGAAAGAGCGTCAGGGCCGAACTTAAAATCCCCAACCAAAAAGGCAGAGGGCCCACATGCCCCATGAGGATGGGGTAAAAAAAAGCAAAATAAGAAAGAAGACAGATACTAAAGAGAATAATCCTTACGGGGAGTCCCAGGTTCTGTATTTTAGGAATTTCATTGGCGAGCATGAGCCCCGCGAGAAGCACGATAAAAAAGAAACTCGTTAAGGCCGAAGCGGAAGTGTAATAGAAAATAGTGTAGGCCGATAAAAGCGAACCAAATAGAAAATGAACAACGAGATTATGATACTGCCAAAGCTTCTCACCTTTGATTGAGAGTTTCAGAGTCCCAAACTTGATTTTTATTTCACAGACGAGGAGAGTTCCTAAGATAATCAGATAGAGGGCCTGCTGGATCAGGTTCACTAAATCATCAATTCGTCCTAATGTCAGGATATCAAATAGAAAACCTAGAGCGAAGACGATGATGGAGACCAGCACCTCATGGTGCTGGTAAAACTCCAAGAATCGATTTTTAACCTGAATGATTTGTTTGACCATTAATGGCCTTCGAGAAATCTCTCTGCCTTAATGGCTGCCTGACAGCCTGAGCCCGCAGCGGTGATCGCTTGACGGTAGTAAGAATCCTGAACATCTCCACAAGCAAAGACCCCAGGGATATTAGTCTCAGGGCCATTTTGAGTTTTAATAAAGCCGTGGTCATCTAATGTGAGCTGGCCCTTAAGGAACGAAGTGTTTGGAGTGTGACCGATGGCATAGAATAGTCCATCTGTAACACGCTCTTCTTTTGCACCGGTTTTTAAGTTCTCAACAACAATTCCACAGACTCCGCCAGCATTGCTCTTGATTTCAGTCACAACGCTGTCCCAAAGGAATTCAATCTTAGGATTATTGAAGGCTCGCTCTTGCATAGGTTTTGAAGCGCGAAGAGTGTCTTTTCTGTGAACGATATAAACTTTTTTGGCAAACTTGGTGATGAAAGT
>JAEYUK010000312.1 GCA_023432655.1 Pseudomonadota bacterium
ACCAAGATGTGGATCACTTCTGGTGGTATCGCTAAAACTTATATCGTTATGGCCCGCACGGGTGGCGAAGGGGCGAAGGGAGTTTCGGCCTTCATCGTTCGTGATGGTGATAAGGGCTTCTCGTTCGGCAAAGCTGAGAAGAAAATGGGATGGAAAACGTCCCCTACTCGAGAGCTGGTTTTTGAAAACTGTTTTGTCCCTACTGAGAATCTGCTTCTTTCTGAAGGCGAAGGTTTTAAAGTCGCCATGGGTGGACTTGATCGCGGACGAGTGGCGATTGCGGCCATTGGTGTGGGATGTGCGCAGCGTGCATTAGATGAAGCGGTTCGCTACTCACTTACGCGTAGCCAATTTAAACAAAATATTTTCGACTTCCAGGGTCTTCAGTTTATGCTCTCCGATATGGCCACCGAGACCGAGGCTTCGCGTCTTCTGGTTCATTCTGCGGCCTTATCCCTTGATTCAGAAACTCCGAATTCTAAACTTTGCTCAATGGCAAAATTAAAAGCCACTGATACTGCCATGCAAGTAACGACCGATGCAGTTCAGGTTCTAGGTGGTGTAGGTTATACTTCCGAGTACCCTGTTGAGCGCTTCATGAGAGACGCCAAGGTTTTACAAATTGTCGAAGGCACTAACCAAATCCAACGTGTGGTGATCGCTCGCCACTTAAAAAAAGAGTACGAACAACATGCTTAACTGGAACATCAGATCAAGTCACCAAGTTCAACTTAATCCTGCTTCAATGGGAGAGGCCATTAGCTCTTATCAGCGAACGCTTAATTCCGAAGAGATTGGATTTTTCCGCTTGCCGGAAAATCGTGAACTTTTAGAGGAAACGCAAAAAGTTTTCGACCACTTTAAGCATAAAAAGTATTTCGTTCATATTGGTATCGGCGGCAGTGCTTTGGGACCAGAGATGCTTCTCTCTGCACTCGGTGACAGCAGTGGGGTGGAATTTGTTTTCATTAATAACATCGACCCGGATGATCTGTGCCGCAAACTTGATAAGGTTAATATCAAAGAAAGTTTGATCTATGTTGTCTCTAAATCTGGTACCACAGCTGAAACTGTGGCCGGGATGAGTATCCTCATTAATAAACTTCTCGAAGCTGGCGTTAAAGAAAGTGATTTCAAAGATTATTTTGTTTTCTGTACTGATCCCGAGAAAGGTGAACTGCGTAAACTTTCAAAAGAGTGGAATGTTAAAACTCTTACTATTCCTTCCAATGTGGGTGGACGTTTTTCGGTTCTGACTCCTGTGGGTTTCCTTCCCGCTCTTTTTGCAGGCATCGATGCCATGGACATCCTAGAAGGGGCCGAAGATATTAAGCAGCATCTTTTTGATTCAAAAGTGGGAGAAGAATTTTTCAAACTCGCATTCTGGATTAAAGACCTTCACGATAAAGGCGTTAATCAAACGGTCATGATGCCTTACTCTTCTCTCTTAAAAGAATACTCTGCGTGGTTTGTGCAGTTATGGGCCGAGAGCTTAGGTAAAAACGGCAAAGGCCTCACTCCGGTTCCAGGTTACGGGGCCACGGATCAACACTCTCAAATGCAGCTTTTCATGGAAGGGCCAAAAGATAAGGCGCTTTTCCTGGTGGAAGTTGAGAATTTCCATATGGATTATCCCCTTAAAAACAGCCTAACTGCTGAATGCTTTAAGAACCTTTCAGGTTTTTCTTTAGGGCAACTCATGAAGGCGGAATTCGAAGGCACCCTCACTGCTCTAAAGGAAAATGATCGACATGTGGTCCATCTCAAAATTCCGGCCCTTCAGCCTGAATATTTAGGCCAACTTATCCTTTTTGCGGAATGTTTGACGGTCATGGTTGGGGAACTTCTAAAGGTTGATCCTTTCAATCAACCAGGTGTAGAAGCCGGGAAAAAATACGCCAACGAATGGTTAAAAAACCACCGCTAAATGCCGATAAGTCATAAGCTTTGCTGCTTGCCCAATATTGGGTCCGGGCTTAGAATAAATGACATACCTAAAATGGATTTGCTGGAGTAGACATGAGCGATGATAACAACGCTACCGTTGTGATTACAGATATAAGAAAGGCCCTTTCATCATTAGAAGAAGAGGCGAAGCAGAAGCCTGCCTGTCTTTTGGTTGCTGGTGGCGAGCTCAACGGTTCTATCTTTAATTTAAATCCTGGTGAGACGGTCGTGGGTAGAAACCCAGACTGCACTATCTCGCTTGATTTCCATGGTATCTCACGTCGACACTTCACCATCACCTCCATTGATGATGTGGTGACTTTAAATGATCTTGGCTCAGCGAATGGCACTTATTTAAATAACCAAAAACTAGAGACCCCGACAGTACTTAAGCGCGGTGACGTGATTAAGATTGGGGCGGTGGCGATGAAGTTTCTTCCGAAGGGAGATCCTGAGCGCCTGACTTACGATAAACTCCACGAGGAGGCCAATACTGATGGTCTCACCAAGTGCTATAACAAAACTTATTTTAATAACCAGCTCGAACTGGAAGTTAAAAAATGTAAAGTCACCGGGAAACCACTTTCCCTTATCATCTTCGATCTGGATCACTTTAAGAAATTAAACGATAACTATGGTCACGATGCCGGAGATTACGTTCTAAAAGAAAAGTCTCGTATCATCCGTGAAAATGGCATTCGCCAAGGGGACGTCTTCGCTCGCTATGGTGGTGAAGAGTTCTGTATTCTTCTTCCAAACACCAATCTAAAACAAGCTTTCGAGATCGCTGAGCGCTTAAGAAAGCTCGTTGAGAAACATGAATTCATCTACGATGGGAAGCGCCTACCTGTAACTGCTTCTATCGGTGTGGCGGATTACCGCCAGGGTGTGAATAATGGAACAGACTTATTTAAGCGAGCTGACTCAGCTGTTTATAAGTCCAAAGAAGGCGGAAGGAACCAGGTTAACTTCTTCAAGGCCTAAATGTCCTCCTCCGCGCCTCCTAAAATTGATCTCCTTCCCGAACATTTAATTGATCAGATTAAAGCTGGTGAAGTCATTGAACGCCCGGGAAATCTCATTAAAGAGATTTTGGAGAACGCCGTTGATGCAGGGGCCACCAAACTCGAACTCTCCCTTAAAAATAATGGTCTGGATTTAATTAGTCTAAAAGACAATGGCCACGGCATGCGTTTTGAGGATCTTCCTCTCGCCTTCTCCCGTCACGCCACTTCTAAGATTTCCCGCTTTGAGGATCTTTATAAGCTTCACTCCTTCGGTTTCCGTGGTGAGGCCCTGGCCTCCATCTCTTCGATTTCTAAACTTCAGTGTATTTCTCAGACGAAGGATAAAGATGTCGCAAGTGAGATCCGAATCGAAGGCGGGATGACCACTTTCCACGGGGAAAGACAAACCGCCAGCTCCTCCGTTGGCACCGAGCTCATCATCCAGGATTTATTCTTCAATACCCCCGCGAGACTTAAATTTATCCAGTCTCAGCAGGCCGAAAAAACATTCATCAAAAAAATTATTTACGCTTTCATCCTCTCTAATCCAGAGATTGAATTTCATATTAAGTTTGATGAAAGTGATAAGGATATTTATCCCGCTCAGGAAACTTCTCTCAAACGACTGCAGGATCTCTTTCCCAAGGCAAAAGATCTAATCCTTCATTCCGAGCGCTTTTACGAAAATATTGAATTAGAACTTTTCCTCATTCCTGCCTCTTTCAAAGGCCCTTTGAAGCTACAGAATATTTACATCAATAACCGTTACATTCTGGATAAACAGCTTCACCGGGTGATGAGTAACGGGATCGACAGTACCTTCCAGGGTGAGGATTTTCACTACGTCGCCTATTTTCATCTGCCGCCTGACACCATCGATGTGAACGTGCACCCAAATAAAACGATTATTAAGTGCCTGGAAGTTTCTAAGATGATCAGTCTCCTCACTTCGACGATCAGAGAACTTGGAACAAAAAAAGTTCAAGCACCAGTTTCGGTTGAATATACTCCATCTACTCCCACGTCCTTTTTCGATGTGATGGATACCGCTCCCACCCTTCAACAGGAGCGTCATGAGTATAATATGGAAGGTTTCTTCTCTCCCCATAATCTTCCTCTGGAGGCGCCTTCAGATTTTATCTGGATGGGGAATAATTTCTTAAAGAAGAATGACGATTTATGGCTCGCGGTCTCTGGTACGAAACTTCTTGAAAGTTATACCAGACGAAAACTTGAAACACCTTCTTCGACCATTCCTTTACTCGTGAGTGAACCTTTTGCGGCTTCAGGAGTAAAACCGGCGACTCTCGAAAAGCTCGCTTTAAGTGGAGCAGAGCTTGAATTTCTAGGAAGCGAGACTTTAGTCTTAAGAGGTATTCCTGAATGGATGAATGGATTTCCTTTAAAAGAAGTTATGACCTGTCTTCTTCAGGAAAAATCATTTTCAGAGATGACACTTAATCCTTCAGATTGGTCGCAGTCAACCTGGACCGAGATGCTTAATTTTTTTCCCCTTGATGAATTAATCACTCATAAAATCGCTTTAGATCTCTTAAGCCTCCTTCGAGAAAGACTCAAATGAAAGTGATTGTGATCTCAGGCCCCACGGCCTCAGGTAAAACCGATCTCGCGGTAGAGCTGGCCTCCCAGTTTGGAGGAGAAGTGGTGAATTTTGACTCTCTCCTTCTGTATAAAGAGATTACGATTGGAACGGCAAAGCCCACTCCTCATGAACAAAAATCAATTCCTCACCATATGATTGAAGTGCGCTCAATTGCGAGTCCTATGAATGCTGCCGATTACGCTCGGGAAGCCTTACCAATCGTAGAAAAGCTTTTAAGTGAAAATAAACTCGTGTTCTTAGTCGGTGGAAGTGGCTTCTATCTTCAGGCGCTTTTAAAGGGCATGTATGACTCCCCTACCACGCCAGTTGAAATCACCACGCGCTCAGATGAATTGTATAAGAAAGAAGGAATTACTCCCTTCCTCGAGATTCTAAAGAAAGAAGATCCCGTAAGTTTTGAGCGCTATCATGAAAATGATCATTATCGTGTTCGCCGTGCCGTTGAACATTTTTGGACGACAGGAGCTCCTCTCTCCCTTGCCCGATTTCAAAAAGATGAGGCGAATAAAAAGCTGGAAGAGGCGACGGTTCATGGATGGGACATTCTCCACATTCATCTCGATCTCCCTAAGGAAGAACATTTAAAGATTATTGAACGGCGTACTGAACGTATGCTTAAGAATGGTCTTTTAGAAGAGATTAAACTCCTCCTGGAACAAGGCTTTACGGGCGAGGAAAAGCCCCTCCAAAGTATTGGTTACAAGGAAAGTCTAGATTACCTTCAAGGGAAATTTCCCACCCTTAAGGAATGCCAGGAAAGAATCGTTATTTCTACCCGTCAGCTCGCTAAATCCCAGCGAACTTGGTTTAAAAAAGACCCCTCAAAAAAGACCTTCCATCCCCTCTCTGATAAGACCCAGATTATTGAAGCAGTTAGAGCTTTTCTCTTAAGATAAGAACGAACCTCAAGATTTCATAATTGAAAAACATTCCCTTTAGAGAACTAAAGAATTCTTAAATCCAGTCAATGGGCCCTATAAGAATTACAGTCCGTGGCCATTTACAAGTTTTCCTACGGTAAAAAGAAACCATTAAAGGAAGGTTCTTATGAATAAGATTAAAGTCAAATCTCTTGGCCTACTACTTCTTGCCACTTTAGTTTCTTGTGGTGATGGTGGTAGTAATTCATCCCCTTCTTCGAATCTACCTCAGGAAGGTTCAACCCTTAACCCTTCCACTGCAATGGATGCACCAGAAATTAATATATCGATTAGAAAAAAAGTAGATTTTGCACCAGACTTTTCGAACTTCGAAACATTCAAGGAAAACATCAACTCTTACATTGTTGTTTTTCGTCCAAGAAATAAAGCTTTGGCC
>JAEYUK010000349.1 GCA_023432655.1 Pseudomonadota bacterium
GTGTAGGTGGAGGCGGATGTAATGCTGTCAACACTATGATTCGCTCGGGCCTAAACGGCGTAGAGTATATTGTTGCGAACACTGATTCACAGGCCTTAGCCGCGAACCTTGCCGGAACAAAAATCCAATTAGGTGGAAATGTTACTAAAGGTCTGGGCGCTGGTGCGAACCCTGAAGTGGGTCGTAAGGCTGCGATTGAAGACTATGAAAAACTATCTGAAGTTCTAGATGGCGCAGATATGGTTTTTGTAACTGCCGGTATGGGTGGCGGTACAGGAACTGGAGCAGCACCAGTAATTGCAAAACTTGCTAGAGAGATGGGCGCTTTGACTGTTGGTGTGGTTACTAAGCCATTCTTGTTCGAAGGCAAAAAGCGCTCCCGTCAGGCCGAAGAAGGAATCCGTGCTTTGGAAGATTCAGTAGATTCTTTAATCTGCATTCCAAACCAACGTCTCTTACAGCTTGCTGGCGAAAATTTATCTCTGGTAGATACTTTCAAAGCTGCTGATGAGGTTTTACTTAATGCTGTTCAAGGTATTTCTGATCTCATCAATAATACGGGTCTTATTAACGCCGACTTTGCTGACGTTTCTACGGTTATGACTAATAAAGGTCTTTCACTTATGGGAACAGGCTCGGCAGTTGGTACAGATCGCGCTCTAGTAGCTGCTCGTCAGGCGATCAGTTCTCCGCTTCTCGAGGATGTATCTATCGAAGGTGCAACCGGGATCATTATTAACATCACTGGTAATAGCACTCTTACTACTCACGAAACAAATCAAGCTGTAACGTTAATTATGGAAGCGGCTGATGAAGATGCAGAAATTATCTTCGGTACAGTGATTGATGATACGATGGGCGAAGAGCTTAAAGTAACAGTGATCGCTACTGGTCTGGTACAAACGGCTCGAAAAGAAGCTGCCGCAGCGGCTCCGGTTATGAACCGTCCTCAGACTTCAATGCCAGAAACTTACAAATCAGCTCCTGTTCAAGCTCCAGTTCAAGAAACTGTAGCCCCAGTGAGAATGGAAGCGCCTAGGGCCGAAGCTCCAAAAATCGAGACTGCCCCAGCAAGAGAAGAAGCTCCTGTTCAAATGAAGAATACTGATTATGCAGTTAAGTCTGAAATTAGTTTCGATCTTGATGATGTTCGTACTGAAACAGCGAAACCCAAAATTAATTGGGCAGAAAAATTACAAAGTGCTGCTTCAAAGTATGAATCACAAAAAAACTTTGATTCAAACCACGTCAACCAAACCCCGGTAGCTCCAAAAGCTCCAGGAGTTGTTGAACGCCAGGAATACTCTCATTTTGATAATGCTGAGACACCGGTTGGTAATGTTACAGCTCAAGCTGCTCAGAACAGAGAAAGCCGAATTAAGTCAATTGCTGAGAAACTAGGTTTCTTCAATTTTGATGAAGATGAATTTGATACTCCATCATTCATTAAGAAGAATGATAGAGGCCACGATACACAAATCTAAGAAGCAATGAGATGAATTGAAGAGAACCCCGCTAAAAGCGGGGTTCTTTATTTTAGAACAGATGAGTCTTAACTTTTTGGGCTTCTTCTTTAATCGCAAAGACCACCAGATACGTTTCGATATAGTCCTGATCAATATTAATTTTGTAATGAGTCTCAATATAAGTCGGAAGATTCTTTTCCAAAAAGAGTTGTTTCTTTTTCTCAAAGAGTTCCACTCCTTCCTCCGGGTTTTGAGTCGAGGTTTTAACCGTCGCAATTTCTTCCCAGTCATGTCGCATAACTAGTGGCATATGCTCTTTACAAAAATGCATGGTTTTAAAAGGCTTAATGCAAGCTTTGCAGAAAAGTTTATCGCAAATGCCACAGGTCACTTCCCCTGGCTCATCTCTGTGATTGGGGCAGAATAATTCAGACCTGGCCGGTTTTAAGTTTTCCAGTTCTTTCAGTCGTTCCATGATGCCTGGATGAAATTCAGTTTTTGAAATATCTGGGTGGGGAGCACTTCCATCCTGAGGTTTGGAAGGAGATATGGGTGCAGGAGGATTCTTCAACAGTCGATACACTAAGATCGTCAGCAGTCCTACGATGATGACCAGAAAGAAAAGCGTAATGGCGATAAGAATAATGGCCGTGTTTTCCATACTAATATAAATGAACTTCTGTAACAGGTTTATAGCCCAAAAGATTATTACAATACTGGCGAGTAGAGATTTTTAACTGATCTTTAAAGTAATTTTCTTCCCGACTATGGAGATCGTTTTTAATCTGTTGTAAAAGGCGTTTTTTAAGGGCCTCTATGTGATCCTGAAACATCAGTGGCAGACCAACTGAAGTGAGCTCTAGGTGACCCATGTTGCGATGATAGCTAATAAAGACTGCACCCTGGGTGGCCATTTTGCGACGTTGGCTAATTTGTGTTTTTTCAATCTCCAGATATTTCCCGTGAATGAGGTGGGGTTCGACTGAATCGTGTTTTTCAATCTTCACTTCACCTTCACCGAGAATAACTTCTTGGTAATTGTAGATCAGCTTGGGGGTAATTTCAGGGTAATGGGCCTGGATGAATTCATAGTGCTTACGTAAAAAATAAGACTCCCCATGAATGGGAAAATAGAATTTGGGAGTGAAACTTTTTAGCAAGACATTAAGGTCTTCCTTGCCGGGGTGTCCAGAGGCATGGATTAAATGATCACTGGCCGTTACTATCGTAGCTCCAAACTCAGTCAATTTATTATAAATCCGGTAAATCTTTTTTTCGTTCCCTGGAATGACTTTGGAACTAAAAATGACCAAATCATGTGGGCCTGGTTTAAAAGTTCCGTCTTCACCATAACTAAAACGCCTTAGGGCCGAAAGAAAGTCACCCTGGCAGCCAGAAAGAAAGATTAGCATTTTACCAGTTTGCCCCTTTACTTGGTCTGGTAGAAAAAAATCTTCAGGTGGTAATTCACTATGGCCAGTCTCAAAAGCCGCTTCCATATAAGTTTTTAATGAGCGGCCCATAATCACGATCTTTCTTCCTGCCGCTTGACCCATTTTGGCTATGGCATTCATACGGTGAACGTTCGAAGCAAAGAGGGTGATAAAGATGCGGTTTTCATCGCGATTAAGAAGATGTTCTAAATCGTTATGAAGCTCCCCTTCAGAGACTGTTTTTCCATCGTTTAAGATGTTCGTTGAATCCATAAAGTAAGAAGTGTTCTCACACTCTGAGAGCTTTAGCTTTATGCGTTCCAGATCAATGGGTTTTTCATGCCGTGAAGTTAAATCGACCTTGAAGTCAGAGATGTAGAGAGCTCCCCATTTGCGATCCTTGGAGCGAATAATCAGACCGCAAGTTTCAGGAATAGAATGGTTCACGTGAACCGGGCTGATATCTACACCTCTAAATGAAATTTCCGATTGGTCATTATAGATTTGGTATTTTAATCGAACCTTATGCTCTTCAAGCTTCTTTTGAATAAGATGCAGGGTAAAGTTTGTTGCATAGACAGTAATATCAGGGAAGGCCTGGAGGAGATGGGCCAGGGCTCCGATATGATCTTCATGGCCATGGGTAATAATAATCGAAGTTAATTTTTCCGGGTCCAGAAGAGAGAAGTCTGGGATCAGATAATTTATGGCAAAGCATTCTTCATAAGGAAAAAGCATGCCGCAGTCGATGATAATTTGTTCGTCATGGGTAGAGATGAGAGTCATATTTGACCCAATTTCTTCCACTCCGCCGATAGGTAAAACGCTAAAGTATTTATTCTTCAAAACAGATTCCTTTTAGGGAATTGTATCAGATAAATGGAGTAGCTGGGACTTCTCTTTCTGAATTTAATAACTGTTTGAGTCGTGCAGCCAGAATCAGGGAGGCGACATCCGTTTCTTCCCCTACTGTAAAATCAGCATACTGCTTTTGGGGATCCAGATATTTTTGGTACATAGGTCTAACAGAGTCATAGTACTGGGCAATGACTGATTCTAAAGATCTGCCACGTTCTTTAACATCACGGTGGAGGCGGCGGGTAAACCGAATGTCAGAGTCAACATGCAGGAAACATTTAATATCCAGCATATTACGAATCTCATGATCATAGAGTGCAAAAATTCCTTCGAACAAGACGATCTTACATGGTCCAAGCGTATCGTATTCACTCGTGCGGGAAGAGGTCGAGAAATCATACTTGGGAACCTGAATCGCATGACCTCTTTTAATTTCGGCCAGATGCTCTCTTAAAAGATTCCAGTCAAAGGCATCAGGATGATCGTAATTAACCTTGCCATTAATGGCCGGAACAGTCGGTAGGTAATAGGAATCCATGTGGAGGATTTGAGACTCAGAGCTGTTAAGGCCCTTCATGACTTTTTTGGCAAAGGTCGTTTTACCGGAGCCTGAGCCGCCTGCGATACCAATAAGAAAGAAATTTTGCATATTGGAAAAGTTTTCTAACAAATAAAGCGTGATCTGCCCAAGAAAACCTTAAGGAATGTAATTTTTTTAGCCTCCCAGATGCCTAAACTTAGGCTATATAACCACCTTTAAAGGATTTTTATGGAAGTATTTTGGATCGTAACACTTTTTCATTTTCAGCCCTCGCCTGAAGAGTGGCAGCAGGTTGAGTCTCTGGCCCTGGAAGAATTTGAGGCCATGGGGATAGAAGAGTTCTCTCTCGATGAACCCGCAGTGGATGCTCTTCTGGGGGAACGTTCCTATTCAGGTGGAGATCTTCCTCAGGAAGTTATTGATGAAGTTGAGTCGCGCGTTCTCGCGACACCGATAAATTACCGGTTCTTCTTTAGTGATATGGAGATGGCCGAAAAGTTCCATGAGAAAGTTCGTAAAGAATTTCTTTGTGAATCACAAATTGAAGAACAACCTGTACAGGATTGGAATGCCGAATGGAAAAAGCATTACAGCCCAATTAAGGTCAATGAGCACTTAGAAATTATTCCCTCGTGGAAAAAAGATTTTACCCCAGAAAGCAAGGAACACATTTTTATTTATCCGGGTATGGGCTTCGGCACTGGTAGCCATGAAACAACCTACTTGTGCTTAAAACTTTTTACTGAAAACATCTTGAATACTGATGTAAAAAAAGTGCTCGATTTCGGATCTGGTTCTGGCATTTTAGGCTTGGCCGTTTTTAAGTTTTTCCCCGAAGCTCAGGTTGATTTTTATGATATTGATCCCGAGGCGAATAAGAACTGTTATCAAAACGCTGAGATCAACGAACTCCAGGACCATTCTTTCCGTCTTTTATTGCCAGAATACCGAGACCGCCTTCAAGCGGAATATGATGTCGTCTTTGCCAATATCCTCGAGAGTATTTTGATGCAGGAGCAAGACTCACTCATTAAGGAAACCAAACATGGTGGGGCCCTAATTGTTTCTGGATTATTAAAACATCAGGTGCCAGGAATTATCGATTCCTATTCCAAGGGCGGGATGACCATGATTCGTATGTTGGAAAAAGGGGATTGGGCGGCAGTGCTTTTCAAAAAAGGTCCGGCATGAGGGCCCATTGGGTAAAAGATCTTACTATCGGAGACAGTTAC
>JAEYUK010000191.1 GCA_023432655.1 Pseudomonadota bacterium
CACATGGTTATGCTCAGGTTTATCAATCTGGACGATGTAATGGGCCTTCATATGTATTCCTTTAAGGTTATGAGCTTAGAATAAGTTTTGAGACGCCTAAAGACAATATTCAAAAGGAGTGCTAAAATATCTCATGGAAAAAACTCTCCTCCCCTCCGATATTAAGCTTTTTGTGACTGATAGTGCTGTTCGCCAAATTCAGCTCATGCAAGACAATGATTATACTCTGGAAGGACTCCATTTTCGTATTAAAATTGGCGGCAAAGGCTGTGAGGGATTTACCTATGATACGGGTTTTTCTGAATTACATCCAGATGACCTGGTCATTATCCAGGACTACCCTCTCATCAACTTTACCCTCAAGGTGTTGATTGATCCTTTCACGGCCTACTACACTCAGGAAGCCACATTGGATTATTTATTAGATATTTCCAATAACGAAGAAGGATTCATTCTCACCAATGCTGCCGATGGAGAACACCGCGGCAAGTTCTTTAAAGACGAAACAAAACTTCCTCCTTGGGCCCGTAAATGAAAGAAATCTCCCCGGATTATCGTTACCTCAAAGCCTTTATGGTAACGGCCTTACACTTGAACTTCTCCCGTGCCGCCCAGGAACTCAACATTGCTCAATCAGCCGTTTCAAGACAAATAAAACTTTTGGAAGAATCAGTGGGTGACCAGCTCATTATTCGTTCATCAAAAAAAGTTCTCTTAACCGAAAAAGGTCAGGCCCTTTTAGATGAACTGAACCAATTTGAATCTCGCCTTCAGGACATTTTCTTTGGGCACATGAATAAAACGATTAAGGTAGGAATACTCCACGGACTTTTAGAAAATTGGTTCCAGGATCTGATTCTGGAGTTTTCAAAAAAAAGCCAACACCAGCTGTCCATTGAAGTGAACTCACTTGAGCTTTTAAGAGAGAAACTTCATAACGGAAAATATGACCTGATCTTCACCACCGAGAATATTCAAAGTGAGATTGCAAGCTCCCTGAAACTTTTTGATGAGAGAATGGTCCTTATCAGTAAAGCCGAGATCAATCCAAAAAATGTCCATGATTATCCCTGGATTGTTTATTCTGATCAAGACCATCTCTTTAAGCTCTCAAAAAAACAGTCATCAAAAATTATCATCGTTAATTCCATTACGACGATTATAAAACTTGTCCGAAAAGGCTTGGGTGTGGCGATCATTCCAGATCATACTGTTCCGCCAGAAGCACAATTAAAAACATACGACCTGAAACTTCAGAAAGAGACCATTCATTTATCCTGTCTAAACTTCAAGTCGATGCCTGAACATATTAAAGAGTTAGTGGATTTAATTAAGAAGCGTTAGAAACTACCTTAACTTGAGTAATGTTATATCGAAAAAGAAAAGGCTTCCTCACGCCTCAAACAAATAGTTAATCTACCTATTATGAATTTCGTTGTGAACTCCGGGGAAATGGAATTTTCCCGGAGTTTCGCTCGAAAGAACCAAGTCATTGAAAAGAATGTATGTTTTGAGAGCGAAAGAGAATTCTCTGTTTAATATAACACCATTCAGGTAAGGCGATTAAGAAGCGTTAGTAACTACAGGACATCTTCCCGCTTAAAATCTTACCGTCTTCACAAAGAGTCACCTCCAGAAGGTTTCCCGTACTTGGATTTTTCAGTGGGTATAGCTTCTCGATGACCTCTCCGGAAGAGAAGCCTTTTCGCTGAACAAAAGGCCAGCGTACTTTGACGCCGACAATTTTGACATCCTCATCTACTCCAAACAAAACCCCTGCTTCATTTTGAGAAGGAAGTCCTCCCTGAGAGTATTCAACCCAACGTCGCTGAACAATTTTTTTTCCACTTTGTTCAGTATAAAGCATCACCATCGCGCCTATTCCGGAAGTATTGGACTTAATTCCATGAAGGTTGATTTTCACAGTCTGTCGCCCCTTAACGTCGAGGGTGTTTTGAAATAAATAAAGCCTGGGTGGAATTTCTGATTTTCTAATGTTGTTTTGAGAGGTGAGTAAATCTGGCTTACCATCTTTGTTCACATCTAACACAATCGTGCCAGTTGGGTTGACGATATCCACTCCTAACTGTGAAGCAATGTTAATAAATGAGCGCGTCTCGTCCTGTTCAAAAAGAACTAATCGAGAATATGGAGGGAATCCGGAATTATCTACAACTATATCAATACGTCCATCCAGATTGTAATCAACCCAGACCCCCCTGCGATCACCTTGGTTCCAGGACTCACTACTAGCATCGCTCAAATATTCAGTTCTTAAAAAGTATGGAGGATAGAGTTCCTTTGAGCCAGTGAGAATGCTCGAGCGATCAACGGACTCATTATCATAGGCATGTGAAAGTTCTCCTAAAAAGATATCCATCAAACCGTCATCGTTATAATCCGTGCAGGCACTAAAAAAAGAACGTCCGCCTCCTGTCGGAATAAGACTTCCATCAGGGTCAGAAGCATAATTGGAAATCGTTCCAATATCTTCAAAAAATCTTTCGCTACTTCCTGTCCCACGATTGTTCATCCACAACTTATTTTTATGTCCTGAGGAAGAGACAGTCATGATGTCCGGGAAACCATTTTGATCAATATCACAAGTTGCAGATCCATAGGTAGGTTTAGCATTAGGTGGATACAACTGATCAGAGGCCTTATCTGCTTCATTTCTAAGAAGATGAGTTACTTCCTCGAACTTGCCCTTATTATTTCGGAGTAAACGGTCGGCCACTGGAAGATATTGTGAATTTTTATTTTCAAACCAGTTGGATACAAAAAGATCGGGCCATCCATCTAAGTCATAGTCAATAACAGAGACTGTTGAAGTGGGCTCAATTGGAAGTTTAATCGCCTGTGGATCTTCTTCAAAAGTAAGTTTTCCTTCCCACATCTGCCCATAATAAATTTTTAAAGGGATCTGGCTTATCTCACTACGCTGATTCAAGACACCCGCAATTAAATCTGGAATCCGGTCTTTATTCATGTCGTATATGAGAAGATAGCTCGCTTTAAAATCTACCGGAAGCGGATCATGGGCCCAGGGAGTAAACTTATTCTCTTTTACATTCCATAAATAGAACTTGGGCCGGGAATAATAGGTCGGAAGGAGGACCAGATCAGTGTGCCCGTCAAAATTCAAATCAACAGCATTGAAGGCCACCGCATACAAACCTTTTAACCCATAGTCTTCTGTTTTATCAATAAAGGCCCCACCCTTTTTTAGAGTGGGTCCAGCGTTAATAGTTTGAATATTTTTAGAAAGAGATTCAAGCTCTTCGGAAAGCTTAATCGATTCCTCATCACTACTCTTCTTAGTGGTTGATGAGCAGCTGAGTAAAAAGACCAGAAGGAGGCCATGGGCACTCCTTCGGGCTAAATTAGAAGTCAATGATGTCAAATCCAAATCCGTCTCTTTGCGCTACAGCTTCGGAAATTTTAGGAATAAGTTTGTCGTAGCTGGAATTAAGGCGCTTGTAGTTTTTAGTGAAGGTCTGACGACTATCACGGCAAATAAGCTCAGTCATAAGAGAGACATATTCTTTATCTTTATCCGAAACATCACTACGATTTAAAATTGAGGTCGTTCGTGAAAGAACACAAAGCTGGGCATACAGCTCAATCGACATATTGGCGATTCTCATTTGAACCAATTCATTTCCGATGATGTTTTTACCATACTTGATGATGGTATTTTCAACAGCAATAGCAAAATCTTTAAGAGACGTTACAAACTGGTTCCCTTGCTTTTCAAGGCTTGGGTGAATTTTAGTAAGGGTCTTAGAGCCGAACTTCTTTGAAATTCTTTTCTTCGCAAAGTCTGTCAGAACTCCTACCGATTTAATTGGATCTTTAAGTGCCTTAGAGACATCTGCGATTTTTCCAAGTTCTTTAAGGTCATCCGAAGGGGCCTTAATTCCTGAAAGGGCGGTGAAGATTCGAAGAATTTCATTCGTTCCTTCAAAAATAAGATTAATACGACAGTCGCGCATGATTCTTTCGTAAGGATACTCGCGCATATAAGCGTTACCGGCCGCAATCTGAGTGGCCTTATCGATCGTATCCCAAAGTTTTTCGGAACAGTAGACTTTACAAATCGCCGACTCGTGAGAAAACTCACTCATCCCCTGAGTGATCTTTCCTGTCGTCATGTAAACCATGCTTTCTGCAGCGTAGATATTGGCGGCCATGGTGGCAATTTTTTCTTGGATCAAACCGAAATTAATAATCGAGTCGCCAAACTGTTTTCTCGTTTTGGCCTGGGCCGTTGCTAGCTCGAGAATATATTTCATTCCCCCTACGGCACCTGAACCAAGAGAAAGCCTTCCTGTATTAAGGACATTCATGGCAATTTTAAAACCCTTGCCAGGTTCGCCTATGATGTTAGAGGCGGGAACTTTGACATTATCAAAGTAAACTGCTCTGGTTTCAGACGCACGAATCCCCATTTTATCTTCTTTCTCACCAAAAGAGACACCCTCCATGCCTTTTTCCACGATGAAGCAGGTGATCTTTTCTACTTTTTCTCCCTTACTGTCTTCATGGTCAGTTTTTGCAAACACAGTATAGAAACCGGCATGTCCAGCATTGGTGATCCAGAGTTTCTGCCCGCTTAACGTATAAGTTCCATCGTTATTTTTGGAGGCCTTAGTCTTAATGGAATAGGCATCGGAACCTGAGCCAGGCTCAGTTAAGCAAAAAGCAGCATAGACTTCCCCACTGGCAAGCTTAGGTAGCCAGTGTTTTTTCTGTTCTTCATTACCTTCATTTAAAAGGGCCTTGAAACCAATCGATTGGTGGGCCCCAAGTGTTGTCGCTACAGCACCATCATGTCCTGCGATCTGTGAAAAAACTCGAGCGTAAAGAGTCGTATCAAGACCCAAACCACCATGTTCCTCGCCGACTGCCAGTCCACACAGACCCAGGGCCGCAAGACCATCTAAAACTTCCTGAGGAATTTTAGAATCTTTATCAAATTTTGCAGAATCAATGTTATCTTTGGCAAATTTATCAATCGCATCCACCATGGCCTTGGCCATCTCGACTTGCCCCTCATTCAAATGAGGAAAAGGAAAAACTTCCTCTTCATGGACTTCTCCGTAGAACATTCCTTTAACAATCGATTCAATTTCTTTTTGTTTTTCAGTTGCTGACATAAGGCCTCTTTAGACAAAGACAAATAATGTTGTAATTATAAAGGGCTGATCATTTTAAAGTACAGAAAATCTAACCTTATTCATAAAGATAAACTCAAGATCTCCGACTAAAACGCTTATATCTTTACCGGACAATTCCGCTCCGATTTAATTCATTAAGAAGAGAGCTTGCACATAACATCAATTTTGATGACAATAAATTGATGATAAATAAAATCAAAGACTTCCTAAAAAACAAACTGAACCGTCAGAAGATGAAGGACCTATCTGATCAGGATGGTATTTCTGAATCTGATAACCTGGACGAAGATCATACTAGTGATACGCCAGTACCTGAATTTAAACCTTCGCTTAAAGAAAAAATTTCGGGAGCTTTCTCTCGTTTGCGCTCTTCAAAAGATCAAAAAGATCTGTCAGAAGAAGATCTCACTGGCGAAACACCACTTCCCTATCAAAATTTATCACCGTCGTGGAAAGATAAACTGTCCGACTCCCTTAATCGTGTTAAAGGAAAATTAGCAGGAACGAAGGCACGTGCCTGGAAGAGCCCTGATTCTTCCTCCGAAAATAAAGATAAAGCAAGCATACTTCTCTCTCCAAGCTTAAGTCAGAACATTGAGAAATTTCTCTCACGTGAAGCCAGAGAGACAATTCATCAGGTGGCCCTCGTCGCCATTGTCGCTTCAGTGACATACTCCCTGGGAAAAGTAACTGCTCTCGTTGTACGAGGCGGTCCAGTGCTTGATTCCGCTCGTGACTTCCGGGTGACTCTGGATTTAAGTGAAAGTTTCAATGCTGGAACACTTTCTCAAGTTAGAAGTATCAACATCTTTAGAACAAACACCGGTCTGGGAGCAAAAAAGAAAGTCGCCGACACGAAGTGCGAAAAAGCCCAGCAGCAGAGCTCTCTTCCCATTAAACTTGTTAACACCATTGTTCTCCAGGACACGGTAAAGTCCCTGGCCTCTGTTCAGGTTCGAGGTGACAGATCTTTAAAAGAACTTCGGGAAGGTGAACAGATTGATAATCTGGCAAAAATTTTTAAAATCACGCGCCTTGAAATTCTGGTAAGAAATTTAGAAAGTGGCGTTTGCGAAAGTATCGCGTCTGACAAAGCGAAAGAGACCAAGTCGCCTATTTCAGTTATGTCTCCAGCTCAGAGCCGCCAGTATCTCGCCAATAAGAAGATCTCAGGCATTGAGAATGTGGGTAATAAGTTTACCATTTCTAAAGCTCTCCTTGATGAAAAACTTAAAGACCTTGCCTCTATTCTGACTCAGGCCCGTGCCATTAAAATTCAAAACCCAGATGGCTCCCTTTCCTTTAAAATGACAGAAATGGATCCTGAGGGAATTTTTCCTTATCTTGGTTTACAAGATCAGGACATCATCACATCAATCAATGGCAAACCAATTAATGATTTAAATGAAGTTATGTCCCTCTTTGGACGTATTAAAAACCTGGATAATCTTCAGCTAGGGATCAAGCGAGAAGGTGCAAACTCTGTTCAAGAGTATTCCATTAAGAAATAAGGACGAGCGGAAATGAAGACAAGACGTCAAAAGAAACATTTCATGAGTTCACTGCTCTTTGTTTCTCTCTTACTAGGGAGTTATGAAGCCCAGGCCCAGTTTAATAAATACCGTTCGCAAACCAGATTTAATACTAATCCGGGTACAGGCACTCCACCTTCGCCAGGAGCTGCTCCTGGTGCCAGCAGTTCTGATATTGAATCGATGTCTGCTGAAGATGCTGCCCAAGCTTTAAAGGCAGCGGAGAACTTTAATGATGAGGAAGATTTAAATGATTCAGTAGAAGAACCGGCCAGCGGAGATTCTGCGTTTGAACCAGATGAAGAAGATGATGCCAATGACCAGGCCTTTGGAAGTAGACCTTCTAAGGCCCTTGAAGCCCAGCCTAAAAACAGCAAATATGTTAACCTGAATCCAGAGACTGCTTTCGGTCCTGAAATCGTTGAGAGTTTTGACTTCCCTGATACCGACATCATGGAAATTACCAAACACATGCAAAAGCTTACAGGAATAAATCTTATTCTTGATAAAGATGTGAAAGGAAAAGTTTCAATTATCGCTCCTACACCGATCACGGTCGGAGATGCCTGGAAAGCCTATCTTGCGGCCCTTAACATGGCCGGTTATTCCCTTATTAAAACCGGGGCTTTTTATAAAGTTATCAATGCCCGCGATATTCGTTATACGCCGACAAAAATTTATACAGGTAACTATACTCCTGACACAGAAAACTATGTCATGAGAGTGATCTCACTAAAACACGTTTCTGCCGCAGAAATTGCCCGTAACTTTCGTCCTTTCATGAGTCGTTATGGACGAATTATCGATATTAAACAAACTAACACCATCATTATCGCCGACACTGGTTCGAACATTAATCGTCTGGCAAAAATGGTGAAATTCCTTGATGTTACTGGTCACGAAGAGGCCCTTCAGATTGTTCCGGTGAAAAATTCTTCGGCCCAGGAGATTGCGAAGCTTCTGGACAATATCCTTAAAGGTGGCTCTGGAGCTTCAGGTGCGGCCGGCAGAACCGGAACAGCTACTCCACGCTTTACCGGATCAAGCGGCGGCGGGACGGAATCAACGAGTGTCATTTCTCGAATCATCGCTGAACCTAGAACAAACTCTATTATTGCCATGGCCAACGCTGAAGGGGCCAAGCAGCTAAGAGAACTCATCAATAAGCTGGACGTTAAACTCATTTCGTCGGGATCCAACCGGGTTCATGTTTACTATTTGAACTATGGTGATTCAGAAGAGTTGTCTAAAACGCTTTCCAGTATTGTATCGGGAGCAGCTCCCGCCGGCGGCAGTACCGGTGGTGCCAGCCGCTTCACTTCTTTCTCTGGCGGAGGTGAGAACCCTATTTTCTCGGCTGAAGTGAAAATCACATCTGACAAAAACAATAATGCTCTTGTCGTGACCGCTTCACCGACTGATTGGCTCACACTTAAAGATGTAATTGGAAGACTTGATATTCCACGTGACCAGGTTTATGTTGAGGGCTTGATCTTAGAAGCTAACGTGACAAAAAACCAGGGTTTTGGAGTTGAGTATGTGGGTGCCTACGGACAAGGTAACGTCCAACGATCTGGCTTCACAACTAAAGACTCTGCTTCAGCAGGACTTTTGGGTCTTCTGACTTCGGGAGTACCTCAATCCTTAGGTGGATTCATCGCCGGTCTTGGATTTGGTCCAACACGAACTGTAACGACCACAACAGCAGCTGGAAGTACGACAACTAAAGTGAACGCAGTTAACGCTCTTATTAAAGCGATCGCTACCCACTCCAGCACTAACGTTCTTGCGACACCGCAAATTCTTGCTCTGGATAATACAGAAGCAACATTTGAAGTGGGTGATACAGTTCCAGTCAGTAACTCAACCATCGCGACCGGTGGAGTTCAGGCCTTCAGTACAACCCAACAAGAAGCGAAGCTTTCTTTAAAGATCACTCCGCAAATCAATAAAGTGACCAGATTTGTGAAGTTAAAGATCAATCAAAAGATTGATGACTTTAAGAGCGAGGAATCCCCTTCTCAGAGCGGTGGTCGTCCGACAACGACTCGCTCTGCGGTAACAGAGGTTATGGTACGGGATCGTGATACCATCGCGATGGGTGGATTACTCCGTGACCGCGAACTCGTTACCAACAATAAAGTGCCAATCTTAGGGGATATTCCTGTTCTAGGCTGGCTGTTTAAAAATAAAACGAAACAGGTCGAAAAAGTTAACGTGCTCTTTTTCATGACGCCAAAAATTCTCTCGCCTTATGCTAAAACTGCTTCGGCCAATACGAAGGATATTTTAGAGAAGAGAAACCAGGGTATGAAGCACATGTTTACAGAGGATGAAAAAGATCCAAACAGAAAGATGACTGATGAGCTCAATAAAAAGCTTGATAATCAAATCGCGGGTCCTCTTTATGATCTTTCAGACGCTGAACACTATAAGAACTTAAACAAGGTCGATATCGGACCGGATGAGAATGCGGTAGAAGAAGAAGGTTCTGACTTAGATACCCCGGACTACCAGGAAATAATTAAATCGGTGCAATAAGATATGAATGTAAATCATGATGTTCTGGAAAATATTGAGCTTAGTAAGGAGAAGATCGGAGAGCTTTTATTAAAGCATACTCCCCTTACCCGCTCTCAGCTCGACGAATCTCTGGAACAACAACGAAGTGAAGGTGGAATGCTGGGAGATATTCTCCTCAGTAAAAACTACATCCACTCTCATGACCTGATCAGGATTGTTTGCCTTCAAATTGGTATCCCCTATCAGACTGACATCAAGATTGAAGAAATCGATGCTAACGTAGTTAAAGATCTTTCTATTAACTACGCTAAACATCATGAAGTACTCCCATGTCTTGAAACAGATTATTCAGTCACTGTTCTCATGAGTAATCCATTCAATTTCAATGTGGTTAATGATCTTCACATGATCTATAAAAAAGAGATCAAGATCATCTGCACGACCTCTCTGCGCATTCAGGATGCTATTAACCGTGTCTATGAAAAGGCCAATCGAAACCTAGTTGATTCCATTGAAGATGAAGAATTCGAGGAGAACCTGGATCTTGAAGGTCCGATAGATATTCTTGATGCTACCGCCGATGAAGCTCCGGTAATTAGATTTGTGAACTCGATTATCTTCCGCGCCGTAAAAGAGCGTGCCTCTGATATTCATATTGAGCCATATGAGAGAGAAACAGTTTACCGCTTCCGTATTAACGGGGTAATGACTGAGATTCTTCGACAGCCGAAAAAGACCCATGCGGCAGTATCCTCTCGTATTAAGGTTATGGCCCGTCTGGATATCGCGGAAAAGCGTCTTCCCCAAGATGGACGTATTAAAATTAAAATTGCCGGTAAGGATATTGATATTCGTCTTTCGACTGTGCCCATTCAAAACGGTGAGCGTATCGTAATGAGGGTACTTGAAAAGAACAACACCGCCCTTAATCTGGAAACACTAGGTTTCCGTGGGAAAGTTCTTGAAGGTCTTCAGGAGCTTGGAGGAAGAAAGCACGGAGTTTTATACGTAACGGGCCCAACAGGGCACGGTAAAACAACGACCCTCTTTGCACTTTTAGATCGGATTAAAACTCCGGATAAAATGATTATCACCGTAGAAGATCCGGTGGAGTATGAGATTCCTGGAATTTCACAGATTCAAGTGAATCATAAAATCGATCTCTCTTTTGCGGTTGCACTCCGGTCTATTCTTCGTCAAAACCCGGATGTGGTGATGATCGGGGAAACCCGTGACCGTGAAACAGCTGAGATTGCGATTAACGCCTCTTTAACCGGTCACTTTGTGCTTTCCACTCTTCACACCAATGACTCCAGTTCTGCACCGACTCGATTAATTGATATGGGGGTCCAACCTTTTCTTATCTCTTCATCGTTAGTTGGAGTTCTGGCCCAACGACTGGTAAGAACTCTTTGTAATAACTGTAAACAACTGACGGAACTCTCTGATTTTGAAAAAGTCATTTTAGATGTGGACACGGTTCCGGAAGCCTCTACTATTTACAAACCAATCGGCTGTGCCAAATGCAGTAACACTGGTTACGCCGGAAGAACCGTTGTGTCCGAACTTTTATTAATTAATGATGAAATCCGTGCTCTCATTATTCAGAAAACCGATGCTGCCACTATTAAAAAAGCAGCGATCAGAGCAGGAATGAGAACTCTCCGTGGGGACGCACTTGATAAGATTTTTGAAGGTGTAACTTCGGTGGATGAAGTGATGCGCGCGATTAATGCTGAAGAGGCCGAATAATGCCAATCTACTCTTACAAAGGTTTAGATAAAACCGGTAAAGAAGTAAAGAATACGATTAACGTAGAAAGTATCGTGGCCGCAAAGCAACGAGTGAAATCGCTCGGCATTATGCTGATCGATATTCAGGAACAAAAGGCCCAAGGAACTTCCGGAGGCCCGAGCCTTCTGCAGCTAAGAGGATCGGTTCCGGTTGAAGATCTGGCCATGATGACAAGACAGCTTGCCACCTTAATTAAGGCCAAAATTCAAATCGTTGAAGCTCTTTCGGCCCTCGTCGATCAAGTAGAAAACCCAAATCTTCGTCTGGTTCTTTCTGACCTTAAACAAAAAGTTAATGAAGGGGCCAGTCTCGCTAAAGCTTTGCAAGATCACCCTAAAGTCTTCAATTCGATTTACGTCAACATGGTGGAAGCAGGTGAAGCCTCAGGAACGTTAGAGATCGTTCTTCTCCGTCTAGCGGACTTCACAGAATCTCAAGTGAAACTTAAAAGCCGCATACGTGGCGCCATGACCTACCCCATGATCATGGGGATTTTTGGTTTTGTGATGATGAATGTTATTTTCATATTTGTTATTCCAAAGATCGCCAAAATCTTTATTAGCATGAAAAAAGAACTGCCTCTCATTACTCAGATCTGTATCTGGATTTCAAATTTCCTGATTAGTTATTGGTGGGCAGTCATAGCAGGTATGATCGGTACCGCTTATTTAGTGAATAAATATATTCACACGAAAAAAGGTGAAGCTCAGTGGCACGCTATCCAATTAAGACTGCCAGTTCTGGGTCTCATGGTGAAAATGATTAATGTGAGCCGTTTTTGCTCAACATTAGGAACTTTAATGAATTCCGGAGTTCCTATTTTGACGGCGCTCACGATCGTTAAGAACCTGATTCCTAACGTCCATATGAAAGACGCTGTTGAGAAGGCCCGGATTTCCGTCTCTGAGGGTGCTTCTATTGCTGCTCCATTGATACAAAGTGGCTATTTCCCGGCCATGGTGACTCACATGATTAAACTAGGTGAGCGTTCCGGAGAATTGGAACCAATGTTAAAAATCATTTCAGAAAACTATGAAGATCAAGTACAATCGAAAATCAGCGGACTCACCTCTGTACTTGAACCCATAATGATGATTTGTCTGGGTGCGGCCATCGGCTTTATTGTATTCGCCGTAGTTATCCCTATGATGAACATGAACTCGCTTCGCTAAGGAGAAGATATGTTAAGTAATATTCAAAAGATCATGAAATCCCAGGCTGGTATGAGCTTAATTGAGATCTTGATCGCTCTCACTCTCTTGGCCCTTGCCGGTACTTTTGTTGGTGGTCGAGTTTTCGAACAGCTTCAAGAAGGTAAAGTGTCTTCTGCCAAAATTCAGATTAAGTCACTTTCCGACCGATTGAAAGAATTCCGTCGTGACTGTAACTTCCTTCCGACAACTGATCAGGGTCTGGATGCTTTAATTGATAAGCCGACAGGCGGTCGCGAATGTAAGCGCTACGCTCCGGGTGGGTATATTGAAGGTGGAAAAGTACCTCTTGATCCATGGGATAATGAATTTATCTATGAATCTGATGGTAAAACTTTCACAATCATCTCTCTAGGTGCAGATAACGCTGAGGGTGGTGAAGGTTCAGATGCCGACATCAACTCTAAAGACCTCTAAAATAATTTCAAACCACCAGGGTTTCTCCTTAATTGAAATCCTGGTGGCCCTGGTTTTGGCCGCCATGATGTTTCTGGTGATTCCTTCCAGTGATCACGTTCAAAAACATCGAGATCTCCAGACGGCCTTAGATGACCTTGACCGCTCGGTGCGTTTTGCGAGCAACGAAGCAGTCTTACGAAACACGGTAGTCCGGCTTCGAATCTCCCTTGATAAATCCCCTACTGAGTACACCGTTGAATATGGTCCGGCCGGTAATTTACCCCTACCCGACATGCCCGAAAAAACTTCCAAATCACTTCAGGAGATAAAAGCTGAGGATGAAAAACGAGCTTCCATTGATCGACAATTCACGAAAGTGGAAGAATTTGAAGACATTAAGCATGAGATCTCACCAGATGTGACAATCCTGGGCATGGCCAGCTCCTCTCAAAAAGCTCTGGTCACGCAGGGTGAAGCCGTTCTTTACTTTTATCCCACTGGAGAGAAGGATGCCGGACTCATTATTTTTTCAACAACTGATGAAATTGCTTACCTAGAAATAGCTCCCTTTATTTCTGAAACCAACAGCGTTTTTGAACCTCTACCGACTTCTAGCGTTGCGAAACTGGAAGATATCCTTCAAACTAGAATGGACGAGGTTTATAAGCAGTGGATATCAAACTAAATAACGAGAAAGGTTTTTCCCTACTAGAAGTGATGATTGCCGTCACTCTCTTCGCGTTTTTTGTAACCGCCTATCTTACCAGTCAAGGATATAATGTTGAAGATTCTAGACTCTCGGAAGAACAACTGATTCTTCAGCAGCTGGCCGAAAGAAAAATCAATGAACTGGTTCTCGATCCACCTAAGTTCTCAAACGTCACTTCCAATCTTAAAGAGACAAAAACTTTTGAAGAATCTGAATTCAGTGGTTATGAGTACACTTTAGAAATCAAAAAACTAACGATACCCGATTTTGCTCAACTCTTTTCTCAGAAAGATGGTGTCTCTGAAGGTGCCCGCGATGCTTACGAGGGTGACTACTACAATGACAGTACCAAGAATCAAAGGAATCAGGCCCTCGAAAAAATGATCTTTGAAGAATTAAAAAAGAATATTGAGAAAATCGTCTGGCAAGCTCGAGTCACAGTAACAAATAAGGAAACTAAATATAATTTTACGCTTTCAACTTTCTTAACCAACTATAATGAAAAGATTCAACTCAATGTCGGTTTCTAACCAAACAGGCTTTTCCCTTTTAGAGATACTGATTGCCATCACTTTGCTGGCCTTCGTAACTCTTGGAGTAGTGAATATAACCGAGAATGCTGCGCTCACCATGGAAAGGACAACTGAGGTTAACCAAAATAATCTTCAGATCGAAACGGCGATGGGACGCTTTGAGTGGGACTTCTCTCAGATTTACTCTCCCCTGTATTTCAGCACAGTCATGAATCCCAACCAAAATTTAGATCCCGGGAGTGATCCTAATCAACCGAACCCGAACTTCAGTCCGGTGTTACAACAATACTATGAGCAATTGGTCGCGCGCTTTGAGAGGAACGAACACTTCTCGGCAGTCAGTAAGGAAGGTTTTCCTATACCACGTTTTTATGCCCCGGAGAAAAACGTCTTCGAATTTTTCACTTCATCAAACCGCCGAAAATTTGAAAACACCAAACAATCTCACTTTGCGTGGGTTCGCTACGCCCTCGCTAACCAGGAAGCTTTGCCCGAAGGTGAAGAAAGCCCGGACATCCCACAGAATCTAAAAAGTCTCGTTCGCTATTTTTCTGCTGATGATCCTTATAATGATAAGCGCCTTGATCCGGAAGGAAGTGAAGTCAAAGGGTCTATTCTTCTCCGAAATGTCGAGAGCCTGGAGTTCCAGTACTGGAACTACAATACCAAAAAATGGGAAACCTCATTAAAATCTGTACCCGGAGGTGAGAATCTCATCCGGGGAGTAAAAATTCTTATAACCTGGTATGATTCCCAAGGACACAAAAGAACGGCCTCCAGAACTTTCCGCAATCATTGGCCCATGGTCGTCCCTCAGGATCCGATCCAGAATCCAGTCAGAAGAGGTAATCCAAATCCAGGCGGCAATCCAGAAGATTTAGACCCTCCCGGAGGTTTTGATGAAGAAACTTAAATCAGATCTCCACCAAATCCTTAAAAACGAGCGCGGGGTCGCAATCATGATGATCATGACGGCGATTATTCTTCTCATGGCGATCTATGGGGAATTTACCTTTGAATCAAAAATTTCCAGAATTAAAGCGATTAATATTCTGGACCGCTCTCAATCAAAGCTGATGGCCGAATCAGGTCTTCAGTTAGCAATGGCCCGTCTGCGTCTTTATAAAGAGGCCTACAATAAAGTTCAAGGCAATGCGAACGCCAAGAACGCCGTTCAACCGCAATTACTAAACCAATTGTGGGAAGTCCCTTTCATGTATCCGATTCCAATAACCGGAGAAGCTTCACGTGCATTTAAAGATACGGTTGAGAAGTTTACAACCGAATCATTATTGGAAGGAGAGATGAAAGTCAGCATTCAGAATATCTCCAATCGTCTGAATCTCAATATGCTTCGGATCGATATGACAAAGTACAATCCAAATCCGGATGAAGATGAAACGCCTCAAGACACACAATCCATGATCAATATGGCCGACAATGCGATCTTGACTGACGTCTCCGTGGATCAATCCCTTTATTTTCTTCTGAAACGTCTGGTAGATGAAAAGAAGCAATCTGATGAGGGATTTGAGGACCGCTATTCAAATTTAAACTACCAGGAACTTCTGACAGGTCTTAAATACTACATGTCCGACTTAGGGAGCATGTCCCAGGATCCACTGGCCGGTGAAGCTGAATCAAATTTCCAGCGCATTCCTCTTACACCTAAGTTTGGGCCAATGGGGTCTGCCAGTGAACTCTATGCAATTCCTGGTTGGAATGATGAATTAATAGAACTCATTCAGAATGAATTTTCAGTCTACCCGACGACTCAAATTGATTTTAATAAACTAACCGCCAATATGCTTAAAATCCTTATTCCCAGTATGACGGAAGATGAGGTCAAAGAGTTTTTCCTTTGGCGAGATGATCCGGAAAAACCGCAATTCATAAATACCAAGGATGATTTCAAGAAATATATCGTGAACCAGGAAAGGCTCATGAATGAGAATGATTTTGAGGCCCGGATAAAGCTCTTTGAAAGTAAGGGGATCTCATTTGGATCGAACCCTAATCTCTTTAAGATTATCTCCGAAGGAACCTATAACCGCTCAACATATACACTCGTGGCCTATGTTGTCCTTCCTAAGAGTGAAATCCCTAAATGTCCTGAAGGCCAGATAGGGACCCCGCCTAATTGCAGACTTCCTAATCCTGGCGAAGAGATACCACCACCCTTAACTACAGATCAAAACGCTCAGTTACTCGAGCCACGAATCATTGAGATACAAATCAATTAATTATCTAGGCGTAATTCATAGCTTCTGGTTAAAATAATACCATGCATGTATTGTCCATAGATATCGGTACCTATAGTGTAAAATACCTCTCCTCTTTCGTTGATCGCCGGAAGATTTCTCATGTCGACATGAGTGAAATCATTTTGCGCGACTATCTGGCAGACAACGAATTGTTATCCGAAGAGGAAGCTCAGGCAAAAATCATTCAGGAAATTATTGATTCAGTTGCAAGGCCTGATACGAAGATTATTTATCAGGCCGAAAACTCGATGATGACCTCGCGCTTTCTTACTTTACCGGTAAAAAGTAAGAAGAAGGCCGAGCTCATGCTTCCTTTCCAACTAGAAGAAGATATTCCTTATGCCCTAAGCGAGATTCACTACGCCTATCGGATAGAGGGCCAGAAGACTCAACATATGGCCATGGTCGAGCTGGTTAAGGAAAACACCTTCGTTGAATATTATAATCGCCACCGTGAGAAGAATATTCTTCCTAATATTCTGACGACGGAAGCTTCTGTGGTTGAAAATTATTTCAATCAGACTCCAATGGCCGGCCCCTTCTGTATTCTGGATATTGGTCACCGAACCACGAAGGCCTATTTCTTTTATAATTCAAGACTACTCATCAGTCATATTAGCTACATTGGCGGTCATCATATTAATGAAATGATCGCTCAGACTTATAAGATCGAGCCGGATGAAGCGATTATCTATAAGCACCAGAATGCTTTCCTTCTCACCTCCGCCCAATACGAAGAGGTTGAACAGTCTCAAAAAGAATTTGCGGCTTCCATGGATAAAGTCTTTTCCCATCTGGTGGCAGACTTTTCGCGCTGGAAAGTTGGGTTTAAAGTTAATTTTGGGCTATCGATTCAACATGTTTTCATCTGTGGCGGAACTTCCAATGTTAAAAACATTACCAATTACTTAACAGAGAAATTTGAAACCAAGGTTTCTCTCTTGGAAAGCTTCGACAAAATCGAAGCCGAAAAGATTGATCTCAATGCGAAAAATAAATCCAAATATGCTCTGACTAATATGATGGCAATTGGGTTTAGAAGAAAAAACCGGTTTATCAATCTCTTGACCGGAAAATTTGCCCAAGCATCAACTTCCGAAATTCCGCTTTACTCCTTCTCTTTTATTGGAGTGAGAGTTGCTGCTGTTTGCCTGATTTTTGCCGTTTCTTTAGTTGTAGAGAGATTCTTTATCGAGAAAGATATTGCTGAGGTCAATACCAGGATTAATAACGTCATGAAAAATGATGTCTTAGAAATAAGCGGTCGCCTACGCCGGGCCGCTACCACTAATCCGAAACAAGTTTATGACTTACTTGTAAAAAAACAACGAAGTGTTCGCCAGGAAATCCAAACTCTTCAATCCGCAGTCCAGATTAAGGCCCTCTCACCACTGGTCACAATCAGTCAGATTGCGGCAAGTTCCAGTGCCACACTTGTTGAATTTACTTCTAATGACATTGGCGAAGTTAAGGCCATATTTACTGATGACTCAGTTGAAAACCTTACGAGATTAAAAAATGCCTTTGAACGCTCAAATCTACCGGACGTAGATGCCACGCTGGACCAGGCAAAGCTTCAACTTCAGATCACTTCTTCAGGAAACTAGTATGGATGAACTAAACGGCCAGAATACAACATTTAAAAAGATTGACCGAGAAATATTCGACCGCCTGGATAAATTTAAACTCACTCCGAGCTACAATAGTCTCCAGGATTTCTATAATGGTCTAGAAGAAGAACAGCAGCGCCTATTTAAGGCCGGAATTATCTTTACCCTATTCTTTCTTCCTCTGTGCGGTCTAGGTTTCATCGCCTGGCAGAACAACATCCTGAGAGAAGATCTAAAAACAAGAATTTCGCTCGTTTCTAAGGCCAATGAAGTCATTGGCCATAAGCAAGGGCTTGAAACAGTTAGCCCCAGTGTTTTATCAACGAATCCGATTGAAGGTGATTCGATGATGAACTCAAGAATCTCAAATTTAATTTCGGCCACGGGTCTTGACCTGTCTAAAATCCAGATCAGTAATTTTGCAAGTGAACTGATCTCAGATGGAATTATGCGCTCTGAAGCTGATTTTTCATTCAGCAGTATCTCGACTGATGAACTTATGAATCTGTTTTCTTCGATGATAACCAGAGAAAAATTTAAAATTCAATCCGTTGAAATTGTTCGAAACGCCGACTCTAATCTTCTTCAAGGTCAGTTCCACGCCATTCATTTTAGTGATGTCTCGGCCCTTGAAGAGGAGGAATAATGGCCCAGTTAAGTGAACTACAATCTCTGGAGCAGATTAACTATAAGAGTAAAATAAAGATTTATCTTTATGCTCTACTCGTTCTAGTTCTATTCATCATGGGCTTTTTAAATTTCTTCCCTATCGGCGAAACCTTAAAAAGCGCTTTAAAATCCGGCTTCAAGGGCACTAACTGCAATCCCGATTTTGACAATATTAGAGTTGAATGGATCATGCCTAAGGTTATTGTTACTGATCTGAACCTTCCGGCGTCTTGCTTCAATCGCCCTGGTGAGCCTTTGAAGTTTACCCATCTAACAATTAATTTCAATTTCATCAATTTCTCACCGCTTGGAATCCCCTTTCGAATTGATACAGAAATGAATGGTCAGCCTCTGAGCCTTTATTTTGTCCAAGGTTTTGGTGAGAGGATGCTTCGGTTAAAAGACCAATCTATCTCCCTCCCTCGTCTGGAACCTCTCTTCGGTGGAAATTTTAAATTGGCAGGGAATCTGACAGTAGATCTTAATCTACTTCTGAATAACGAGAACAAGATTCAGTCTTTGAATCTTAAGGCCCAATCAAAGGATCTGCAGATTCCTTCACAAAATATCCAAGGTTTTACCACGCCGAATCTTCCATTAGATGACCTCTTTATTGAAGCTATTTCCGATGCTCCACCACGCATCAATGTGGAAAAACTTATTCTGGGTGATCCCGAATCACCAGTTCGCGCTAATTTCCAGGGTTACATCAACCTTCAAGAAGATGCGATTCCATTCTCGCAATTGAATCTAAATGGCGAAGTGGCCTTCTCACAAAGCTTAAAAGAATCTCTTCCTCTGATTGATATGATGTTTCAAACATTCACACAAAAAGATGGCTTTTATCAAATCCGTTTAGGTGGTACATTGGGGGCGCCAAAACCTTCAGCCCCATAGGAATTGTTCAATGTTAACAGAGGCCATCCGGAGAGCATTAAAAAAGTCATCACTAAATCCAGAACTATTTGAAGTCATGGACTACGCGGTCTTTCCGGCCGGAAAACTTTTTAGACCACGCCTCGTTGAAGCCCTGGCACTTGATCTTCACAAAAAACTTGAGGCAAACCATCTTCACCTGGCTTCCTCTATAGAGCTTCACCATGCTTACACTTTAGTTCATGACGATCTTCCAGCTATGGACAATGATCTTATACGCCGAGGGAAAGCCTCCACTCACGCTCATTTTGGCGAATGGAAAGCGATTTTAGGTGGAGACGCCCTTCTCATAGCTTCCTTTAATGAACTCGCTAATATCCGCCATCCACGCTTCCAGGAGCTTTTAAAACTCATGAGCTGGTGTACTGGTGCCAAAGGACTGATTGAAGGCCAGTTTCGGGATTTGAAGGCCGATGGGAAATTAGACTTTCATGAAGTCGTACGGATTCATGAATTAAAAACGGGAAGACTCATCCAGCTTGCGACCCTTGGAACCTATCTACTCTCCAATGAAGTGCACTTAAAAGGAAAAGTAGAATTCATGCGCCTCGGACGAGAAATCGGAGTCAGCTTCCAACTTCTTGACGACCTTTCAGAGTTAACAGAAAAAGATGTTTCTCCACACGAGAAGGCCATCAATCCATTTATCTCCAATACTGAAATGGCCCTGAAGGAACTACGCTTTTCTCATCAGCGATTAGTTTCTATTCTTTTTAAACACCGCCTCGATCATACGGAAATCATGCTTCAGAATTACTTCAAGAAAAATCAAGAAAACCTTCTACAGGAATTCTCTACGCTGGAAAAAAATATTGGTGGCGATTTAACCAATTTGAAAAACTGGATTACCAGTTTCGTCTGAACTTTATATCTTGAATAATGTGCAATGATTTTTCGATATAAGGTCTAAGATCAACTGATGCTGCTTTCGTTTTTACAGGCGCCTCAAAATGAGGAATTTCTACCTCAGAGACCTCTGCTTCACCGGCCGACATCTTAAGTTTTGCTTCCTGAATCGAAAGCTTATCTTCAAACAAAAGCTTTTTAATTTTTAAAATATTTTCAACATCAGAGCGGGAATAAATCTTTTGCCCACCCTCGGAACTTATCGGTTCGATCTCAGGAAACTCTGTTTCCCAAAATCTTATTACATAAGGCTTCACCCCGGTAATCGGGGTGAGCTCTTGAAACTTGAAACTAGATTTATTAGGAATCATGAGAAAAGCGTATCAACTGATGTTAGTTTAGTCATTATCATCATCATCTGAATCATCGTAAACCGTATCATCCTCGTTATTTAAGAATGAACTTAAAGCACGCGGCTTAGCTTCTTTGATTGGTAATGACATATTCTCATTACCATTCTCATCTAAACGGTGAGCAAAACGTTCAGTAATGTCTTCTTTCAAGATTTGCGATGGCTTAAATGTTAGTACACGACGTGCACTAATATTCATGGCCGTACCCGTCTGAGGATTTCTCCCTACTCGAGTTGCTTTGTCGCGAATGCTGAAATTTCCGAAACCAGAAATTTTTACTTTTTCGCCTTTTGCTAGAGTGTCTTTAATCACTTTAAAGACGAGATCCACTAATTCCGCAGCTTCTTTTTTTGAGAACCCTGCTTCCTTGTAGATACGCTCTACTATGTCTGCCTTAGTCATGCTCATTGAAAGTCTCCCATGAAGTTTCAAAAGCTTATCGCCAATAATTTCAAATTATTAATAGGTTAGCAGTAAAAGTGATTAGTTCAAGCAAAAAAAAAGCCCCAACCACCGAGAAAATCAGCAGTTGGGGCCCTAGTAAACAGATTTTAATTACTTAGTAGCGTCGTAAATCGCTTTGAAGGCATTGAAATCACGTACTGCAAGCTCAGCAAGCATCTTACGGTTGATTGTAATGTCTTTTTTCTTAAGGCCAGAAATAAATTGGCTATAAGAAGTTCCAAGCATACGAGCGCCAGCGTTAATACGCACGATCCATAATTTACGGATATCTCTTTTAAGGAGACGACGGCCGATGAAAGCATAATGAAGGGCACGACGAACAGTTTCCGAAGCATGTTTATACTTCGTTCTACGGTCGAAATGGAAACCTTTTGCTAGTTTTAGAACTTTGTTTCTTCTTTGGCGGGCTTTAAAACCGCGTCTTACACGTGACATACTTTCTCCTCTTCATTCATAGGGGGGAATTCAATCCTCTTTACCCTAATTCACTACTCTCGATGGTTATTAAAAAATCCCAATTACACTAGGTAAGGGATACACATAGCTGCATTATGGTAGTCACCAGGATTTACATATCCAGGAGTACCTTTATCTTTCTTAGCTTTCTTCGACTTGTTTACTAACAAGTGACGAAGGTGAGCCTTCTTATACTTAATTTTGCCTGTAGCCGTTACTTTAAAACGCTTGGCGGCTGCGCGTTTTGTCTTCATCTTAGCCATATAAATCGCTCCTAAAATACTAAAAAAATGCACCCTTAAAAGAGTGCATGAAGTTATCACGGGATAACTATAAGTTAAAGTGTTTTTGTACTATTTTTTCTTGCCTGGGGCAACCATCGCAATGACTCGGTTCCCCATCATTTTGGCCGGAGATTCGATAACTGCACCTTTTTCAAGTACTTGCTTCACTATCTCATCAAATTTGGCCAAACCGATTTCCTTGTGGGCCATTTCTCGACCACGGAACTGCATTAAAAGTTTTACTTTATCACCGTGTTCAAGAAACTTTTCGATGTGGCTGAGCTTAACAGACATATCGTGCTTCTCAATATTCGGTCGGAATTTAATCTCTTTAACTTCGATGACGACTTGCTTTTTCTTAGCTTCGGCCAATTTCTTCTGGATCTGGTACTTATACTTACCATAGTCCATCATTTTAACTACTGGAGGAACAGCGTTAGGTGAAATTTCGATCAGGTCCAAACCTTCAGAGTCGGCCATGAGGCGTGCTTGGGCCAGAGTTACCACTCCATAGGCCTTGCCATCGTCTCCTAGAAGACGGATCTCGTGTGCACGAATTCTCTCATTTACACGTGGTTCTTGAACTTTCTCGCTTATAACCCACCTCCATACTTAAATTGGGGTCTAAAAATTAAATAACCAAAAGTTACAACGCTTGGAATAACCTGACAAGCTGTCATTCATGGAACAAAGACTCTACCACAATATTTAGTTCCGGTCCAAGGAGCCTGCGGCGAATGCAGAGGATGAAATCCTGGGCCCATTTTCCCTGATCCCCAGCTTCCCTCAAAGCTTCTTGTGACTTTTCCAGAAGCTCCGGTAGAGTTTCGCCCTCAAGAAGGGTTTGCCAGACAGGTGCTGCTGACCAATCAAGGAGTACCAAAGGTGACTCAACTTCTTTTAATGGCCCAATCACCGATCGCGCTACCAGACATTGCCCCCTGCCCTCTAAAATGTCGCTAGGGCCATTGGAGAACAAGAGGAAGGTCGCTTC
>JAEYUK010000281.1 GCA_023432655.1 Pseudomonadota bacterium
ATCATATAGAGGGCAATACTCCAGAAAATCCAGGTCAATGCAGGGATGTCAGCAAAACGGGTCACCTTGAGATCTAAAACAAATAGTGATCCGCACAGAATGAAAACTGCCGCCATTAATGAGAGGCCCAGAATATAAAAAGAACGATTTATTCCCCGAGATAGACGAGCAAAATCTCTGATTCTAATTTCCGGGGAATAATTATGCTGAGAAGTTTCTTTCAGGAACCATTTAATATGCTTTGGGATGATTCTAAGGGAACTCACCACATCCTTGGCCACCCACATGAGTTCTTCTTGAGCATTCTCTTTCGAGATAAGTTCAGTCACCAAACGGGGAATATCTTTTTCCAGCACTTTGAAAATATTAAGATCTAGTCCTATCGACTTTCCTACCCCGTCCAAAGTCATGAGGGCGCGGAAGATAATGAACCATTCTCGTGGTAGATAGAGTTGATGCTTACTAAGGGTTTTGACCAATCCTTGAACCAAACCAGTCATATTTGTTTCTTTCACACTTAAACCGATATAAGGCGAAAGTGCGTCCTTGATGTCTCTGATCAATTCCTCATGATTAGGAATGGCTTCATATTCAGCAACATCCAGAAATTCATAAACCAGATTATCAAAATTATAGGTAATCACCGCGTACAGAATAGCGATAAGGTTGGCACGATTTTTTTTACTGAGTGTTCCCATGAGGCCAAAATCGATAATGCCTATTCTTCTGTCTTTTAAAACAAAGAAATTCCCGCCATGAAGATCCGCATGAAAAAAACCATCAGCGAGTAAGGTATGAGTGAAAAGCTCGATACTTTTTTCTAGTTTTTCAGCAATATCCGGGCCGATCTCGGCCATCGACTTGAACTCATTAAAGGGCTTACCATCCAGGAATTCCAGCACCAATACTTCTTGTGTCGAGTACTCCCGGTACACCTTTGGAACCACCAGGAAACCATCCTTATCGATGACTTCCAAATTCTTCCGCAAACGCTCACAGTTCTGAGCTTCAATGAGAAAATTAAGCTCATTTTCCGTGCTCTTGAAAAAATCAGAAATCATCCGGGACATACCCATGAACTTTATTTCTGTCGATACCTTCTCAATCTGTTGGACGATAAAAAGAAGGATTTCAAAATCTGTCAGTAAGGTCTTAGCAATATGCGGTCTTCTGATTTTTACAACGACTTTCTGACCATCGTGAAGTTCCGCTTTATAAACCACTCCAATGGAAGCTGTGCCAATCGGTTCGTGATCGATAGAGGCAAAAACTTCATTCCAGTTTTTGCCAAGATTGGATTCAATGACCTTTAGAGCAGAATCAAAGGGGATACCTTTTACTTTATTCTGCAAGAGTTTTAACTGGCGGATCATTGATGGTTCGAGAATGTCTTCTCTGGTTGCCAACAGTTGGCCAACTTTAATAAAGCTTGGGCCTAGTTCCTCGAAACTCAGACGGAGTTGGGTTCCGAAAATTCCCCACCACTCTTCATTACTTAAAGCTTCATTTTTTAATTCGGAAACGCGGGCAGGTAAGACGAACCCCGGGATTAATTTATCCAGACCTGATTTTACAATCAGCTCAGAGAAACCATGACGACTTAATACAGTGAGAATTTCGCGAAAGCGCGAAACGTTCTTGATCGTTTTAGAAATTCCGATGCCAGTCTTGATTAAATCCATAAATTACAAGGTCGCTTTTTATTCTATGGTAAGTTAAAATGCCCAGAGAACCAATGCCTTAGGCGTGAGAGAAGTATTTACCCTATGCTAAAACCGACTGTTTTAATTTTAATTTTGTTACTGCAGACCAGCGTATGGGCAGCAGAAACATGCAGTCGTGTGGCGACCATCAATTATCAGGAAGTACTGGTTGATGTGAGTAATAAACATCGGGGCGAAGGTTTACGCTATTATCTGGAAAAAGATGAAGTGGCCAAAGAGCTTTTGGATGAATACCAAGAGAACAATCGCCCCACTTGGAAGAGTGCGGCCTTAAGTACGCTGGGAACCGCCATGGTTTTGGGAAGTTTCCTACGCACTTCCGATGGGCAAAATGATGGAATCGCTAGTCGGAATATGCTGCTTTTTGGCGGCGTGAGTATGATTGCCGTAAGCTATTTAATTTCTAAAACTAACCAGTACAATAATGAATATTTACTGCAGAAGTCAGTAGAAGAATATAACAAGCGTAATACACCAAAGATCTATTTCGCTCCCACGAACCCACAAAATGGCTTTGGTCTGGGAGTTGGCGTGGGTCAGGAGTTTTAATTTGTCACTTACTTGTTACAAATGTGGTAAACCCCTATCTGATACTTATAAGGTGATGGTTGGACGCCGCGACACATGCCCGCATTGCATGGCGGATATTCGTTGTTGTAAGATGTGCCAATTCTACGATCCAAAGGCCTATAACGAATGCCGTGAGCCCTCTGCTGATCGGGTTCAAGACAAAGAGAAAGCTAACTTTTGTGATTATTTTAAGATAGGCTCTTTGGATACGAATCCGGATAAAGAAAGACAGGATGCCCTGGCAGAAGCAGCGTCCTTATTTAAAAAATAATTGAGGATTTTATGAGCGAATGTCCTATGACATTAAATGGCAGGAAACTGCTAGAAGAAGAACTTAGCCAACTTATTAGAGTTGAACGAGAAGATATCAAACAGGCGATTGCTGAAGCTCGGGAACTTGGCGACCTTAAAGAAAATGCTGAATATGCTGCGGCCAAAGAACGCCAGTCGATTATTGAAGGAAGAATTTTAGACCTTCAGAGTAAACTTGCGCGCGCCCGTATTGTTGATGTCTCAACCCTTAAAACAGAAAAGATTGTTTTTGGGGCCACAGTTAAGATTTACGACACTCAAAAAGATACAAGCTTTACTTACCAAATCGTTGGTGAAGACGAAGCGATGACTGATCCAAACAAAATTTCTTATAACTCTCCTCTTGGAAAAGCTCTTATTGGAAAAGAAGAGGGAGATGAGATCATTGTCAAAGCACCAAAGGGCGATTTGATTTATGAGGTCCAGGAACTCAGTTACCAGTGAAATTAACTGGTACTCGCCATTAGAATCTTTGGTTGCCGGCAAAAAGCCATCACCAACCATCACTAAACTAACTGAAGCAGGCCTTCAAACGGTCTTGGAACTTTTATGGATTCTTCCTTTGAGAATCCATAAAATGCCTTCCCTTCAACCATTCCGGGAAGCAGTGCTGGACCAATTTTTTAAGGGCTCTGGTAAAATACTCCATGTTGATATCAAACCGGCCTTCGGAAGAAGAGGAAAAGGCAATATCCTCTTGTACAATGGTTATGTCGTTGTAAAAGACGATCTCTCCCATGAAACCCTGAGCCTTCGTTGGTTTAATCTCTATCCTAACCAAAAAAAACAAATTGAAGCTCTCGACCGCATTGCCTTTCTTGGTCAGGTTCAGGAATTTAAGGCCCAGAAGCAAGTTACGAATCCACAAATCATCGATCCCGAAAGCAATTCAAATTCTTATATTATTGAATACCCTACTGTTAATAAAACCAGCGGAGTCCACCTTAAAAAAGTGCTGGATCTTATCCCTAAGCATCTCTGGGAGAACATCCCTCAGACTTTGCCGGAACTTGGTTACGATAAAAAAATGACTTTAGGACAGGCCTTCAAAATCATCCATGGAAAAATTCCCGTCCAAGAATTTACTCCTAAGTTAAAAGATGCTGCTGAAGAGCGCTTAATCTATGAAGAGTTTCTCGGTGATCAGTTGAAGATCCAAACCCGAAGAAAGTTTATTAAACGGAAAGAAGCTCCTGTCTTCATCCTAGACGAAAGTAAAGTCAATGATCTGGTTAAACACCTTCCATTTGAACTGACTTCAGATCAGTTAAAGGTCTTTTCAGAAATTCTCAAAGACTTTAAATCCGGCCACCCCATGATGAGAATGGTTCAGGGTGACGTGGGTTGTGGAAAAACTATCGTGGCCTTTCTGGCCGCCCGGGTCGCCAATCGCTGTGGCCATCAGGTGGCCTTAATGTGTCCCACTGAAGCTCTGGCCATTCAGCATTTCGAATCCTTTAAACAGCTGAATCCGGCACTTAATATTGATCTTCTTTTAGGATCTACTAAGGCCAAAGAGAGAAAGACTATTTTAAAGAATTTAGTCGAAGGCGAAACTGAAATCATCATTGGTACCCACTCTCTTTTCCAGGAGTCGGTAGTATTTAAAAAATTAGGTCTCGCCATCATTGATGAACAACATAAATTTGGAGTTGAGCAGAGGCTTCGTTTAATTGCAAAGGGTGACGGTGTCCATTCTCTCATCATGACCGCTACTCCGATTCCTAGGACCCTGAGTCTCGCCCAGTATGGAGACCTGGATATCTCTTCCATTAAAATGATGCCAGCGGGGCGCAAGGGTATTAAAACTCGCATTACAGAGAAAGTGAATTACCAGAAGTATCTTGAATTCATTAAAGCTCGCATCGCACTTGGTGAGCAGGCCTATTTTGTTTTCCCTGCCATAGAAGAATCTGAAACTCTTGATATCCAAAACGTTAAAGATTCACTGGTAAAGTATCAGAAAACTTTCCCGGAATTTTCAATTGGCATGCTTCATGGACAGATGAAAGCGGAAGAAAAAGAACTCACAGTCAAAAATTTTCGGGACAAAAAAATCCAAATTCTCATTTCAACCAGCGTAATTGAAGTTGGCATCAATATTCCTAATGCTACGATCATGAGCATTTATAACCCTGAACGCTTTGGTCTTTCTTCTCTTCATCAATTGCGTGGAAGGGTCGGTCGAGGTGAAAAACCAGGTTTTTGTTTTCTCGTACTTGATAAAGAAGTCTCCCTAGAAGCCCATGAGCGTCTGAGAGTGATTGAAAATAACCTGGACGGGTTTGTTATCGCTGAGGAAGATTTACGCTTTCGGGGCGAAGGGGATATTTTCGGAGTGGATCAATCAGGAACCGTGATGAATAAAAAATTGGCCAATTTTTTAACTCACACAGCAATTCTGGAGCAGGTGGTGTCTGATTTAGAGAAACTTCAAGCTTCCCATCCGGAGCTTTTAACCCCACATTTTGAAAGACTCGCAAAAGATCAGAAAATCCTCGATACTATTTAAGAGGTTCCTATGGTCACTTTAGAAATTCAAAACAGTACGGACACCAATGTCCTGAACGTTTATCAATTCTTTCAAAATCTCATTTACCTGGGAAGGACTTCCGGAGACCTCTGGATTGATGATAATGGAATCCTTCCATCCCATGTTATGCTGGAAGTTTTAGGAAAGGATTTATTAGTCCATCCTCAGAAGGGTGTTGAATACTTTCTTATCAATGGCAAGAGGGCTTCTCATATTAGAAAGATAAAAGTAAACGACCTTTTGACCATTGGGAACACTGTTATAAAAATTAGAGCTTTTGAGGAAACGGAAATTCCGTCTAAAAAGCTTATTCTGGATCAAAAATTAAACCAACTCGTGACAGAAGACTCTAACCGGCTTCCTGTTATTGAACGATTAACCCAACTCATGAAGTAACCAATGTTTCAGACTAGTGACGCTAACTTTTTTAAAACAGAAGATAATGAGCAAATTTTTTATAATAAAAATTTCCACACTATCGACTCCTCAAAACCTGTACTTGTTTTCAATTACGGGCTGGTCTGCAGTAACCATCATTGGAAATTTCAAACTGAATACTTTGATAAACTTGGTTATCAGATCCTCATTCATGATTACCGTGGCCACTTTCAGTCTACCGGCCAACAACACGTAGAGAAAATTACATTTGCCCAGATGGCACAAGACGTGGCGGGCCTTTGCTCTTTCTTGGGGATAAATGAAGCCATTATGCTAGGTCACAGCATGGGAGTGAACGTGTGTCTCCAGTTAGCACAGGATTTTCCCAAGCTGGTTAAAGGTATGGTGCTTATTTCCGGCACTTTTATTAATGTTAAAGATGTGATGTTTGATACTAATCTCATGGAATTTATCACACCGGTCGCGGCGCTAGGCCTGGAAAAATATCCGGACCTCTTTAAAAAGATTTGGTCAACCGGTGGCATGAATCCACTCGTAAGAGAGATTATTCACTCTACAGGATTCAATCGTTCCAAAGTTTCAAAAGAATTTATCGAAATTTATTTAAACCGCGTGGGACAATTAGGAGCTGAGGTTTTCTTTCAACTCTTTAATGAAATGACCCGCCAGAATATCACTCATAGCCTCGAGAAGATGACTATGCCGGCTTTAGTTATGGGAGGACATAAAGATAATGTTATTCCGAATCATCTTCAACGGACTTTAGCGGGACTTCTTCCCAATAGCGAAACCTATTTTATGCAAAAAGGTTCCCACGTTCCCCAGGCCGATTATCCGCACATGGTAAATGAACGCATTGATTTATTCATTAAGCAGAACTTTTAATCAACTTTTAAGTTATTTAAATCGATGATGGGGCGAAAAATTCTCTTCATGGCCGATTTCAGCTGGGCCTTCTTATATTC
>JAEYUK010000060.1 GCA_023432655.1 Pseudomonadota bacterium
ATCCAAAACTTCAAGAATCTTTTTGATTCTTTCAATTGAATCCACGGTGTCCATCACAATCAAGCTGTTTGTTCGCTCATCCAGCTGGATTGTCCCACGGCCTTTGGTGACGTAATCTTTAATGATCTTTTCAATATCGGCGAGAGTGGCATAGTTAATGAGAAAAACACGGGTAACGAGCGGTGCTAAATCCTCTTTAAGATCTGCGGCTTTAAGTTCATCCTCTTTTTCCTTGGTCGCAGTGGCCAGCGTTTTAACCAATAAAATATTGGCGTTCTTCTGAGCGACCAGTTTTGAAAGACTCATGACTGTATCAAGCGCCTGATCCCACGGAACGTTAGTTAGTGTTAATGTCAGGGGAGGAGCCGTCGCTACCGCTTGGTCAATGATGATATTAAAGCCTGAGGTATCAGCAATCATGTTCAAGAGGTCCGAAACCGGAATATCCCGGACATTTATCGAAATCCTCTTACCGATATACTTTTTAGGTCCTGCTAAAGTAAGGTTAGCAAGAATATCTTCTACAGAATTAGACTTAGGAACATTCAGTCCAACAGCGTCTTCTATTTTTTCATCTGCTTTAAGACTGGTATTTTCACTCGCTCGAATCTTATTTTTAGAAAAGACGCCGAAACGATTTTCAATATTCAAAACAATGTTCTTTCCACGAGTCTCAAGAATTGAGCGGACATTATCACGAAGCTGAACAGCGAACCTCACATCATTCTTAGTTCCTGGCCGGCGATAGCCAGAGATAAATACGGCGCTTCCTGGGAACTCTGATGTATCAATTCCCCGTAATAATTTCGGAGACACTTTCACATCTTTAATGTCCAGAATGATTTGCTTATCTTCCGATACATGGAATCGCTCTGCTAAAAGAGCTTCCTGGTCTGTTTCAATGATGAGCTTACTGACCTCGCCTTCTTGCACGAAACTAACATTTTTAATTTCCTGTGCAATGGCATGGTTAAATAAGGCCAATGATAGAATTAATAGAAAAAATCCTTTCTTCATACTTCTCTTCCTTAAGATAAGCCCTTGTATATTAATTCTATAAGATTATTTTGAAATGGGTATGACCGTTTCTAAATATTCTTCTTCACCATATACATTAACAATTTTCTCAACTAATACGATTCCCCCAGGGAGAATGGCCTTTAGTTCAGCGGCTTCAGGTCCAATCTTTTGACCTTCTTTTAAAATGATAATTTTGTCTTTCTCATCAGTATTAACTAATGCCCGACGCTCCTTACCGATCAGGACTCCAACCACTTTCAATTGGTGAACTGAAATTTGGTCATAGGGGACGTTCCCAATATTAGTATACTGCCCTTTATCAGAAACGTAGAACCCTCGTTTATCTTTTTTTGCTTCTGTTTTGGATGGAGGAGATTTAAAGGGATCCCGAAGATTGAAAGGATTATCAATCTTTGTCTTATCGCCAAAGAAATTGTCCAAAGACTTCGGCGGGGCAGCTAGTGCCCCGACAGAAAAGAGGATAAATGAAACAATTAGTGCTTTCATTTATTAAAAACCCCGATCAACACGGAAATCCGGGTTGTAACGGAAAGCTTGAATGACACCTTCACCAGTTACCATTTGAAAGCGTCCCTTTTGGGCTTCGTTACCCGTACTTAGTTTAAGATTCTTAATGTTATAAATCCGGTCCGCATTACCAATTCTCTCAAAGAATATCAGGAATTGCAAAAATGTCCCTTTACCCTGGAGCTTATACTCCTTAGAAATGAAGTAGGTGCTGGTATCTGAACGACCAGGCGTAATACTTGCGTCCTTAATATTTAACCCGTTAATCTCGTTTTGGAAGAAAGCGATAATTTGAGAATCGTTAATATCAGCTGGAAGTTGTTTTTGAACCGTTTCGATATTTTTAGCAACTTCCTCAACCCTGACTTTATATTCGTCAGCTTTTTTCATGAACTCCGAAATTTCTTTTAGCCGTCTCTGGTTTTGAACGACTTCATCATCAATTTGAACGATCTGGGCATTCAACTCTTCTTGCTGAATATTATGTGTTTCCCATCTGTCGTATACGCCGTAAATCCCATAGAGGAGAATCAGGACGTGGGCGTTGGCTATGAGCTTATTAACTAAATCTTTCACTGGTCGAACCTCGCAATAACAAAGTTCACCTCAAAAGTCTCAATTCTTCTTTTATCGGTTGGTCTCACAACACTACTGGTGCTCGAAATATTGGCTTCCCGAATAAAAACAGAAGATTTTAAGTTATTCATGAAATTACCAATACTGGTATAATCGTAGGCTTCACCCTTTATCGACATGCGATCATCTTCAATAGTTAAGCTGTTAATCCATAGCTCTTCAGGAACATTTTTTGCGATATAGAGTAGTAGTGGAGCCGGGTTTTTCTTTTCAGAGATTGCCTGCTTAACTGCAGTGAGCTTTTTACCAAGATTTTCTTCCTGCGCCTTAAGTTCCAGGATCTGCTTTTCCATATCCTGCGATTCACTGACTTTCTTTTTCAGACGTGACAATTCTATTTGCTTGGTTTGAATAATCTGATTTGTATTTTCCTGTTCAGTTTCCCACATCGGGACAATGGTAAAATCTGGAATATAAATCAAAATCGCGACAAGGATGACGGCCTTAATTTTCATTTTGGTGAAGTCAAAGCCACCAATATTTGAAATATCGACCTGTTTTTTCGTGTTACTAAGGTTAATTTTAATCATATTAGCCCAACTTCCTCATCGCGAGCCCCAGGGCCACAGGTGAAATTGCTGCTAAATGATCCAGATCAAAGTCTATCTTCTGATCATTTACCTTGATGCCAGAAAACACATCCAGTCGTTCAACAGGAATACCAGCCACGACTGTTAATTTATCTATCAGACCGGGAAGAAGAGAAGATCCACCGGTAACGAAACAGTAATTTACTCTTTCCGCACTACCTTGTGTTACATAGAAGTTAATATTCTTCCTAACCTCTGCAACTTGAAGATCAACTTGATAGTTTATGATGTTTAAAATTTCTTCCGGAAGATTTCCA
>JAEYUK010000134.1 GCA_023432655.1 Pseudomonadota bacterium
GGACATGACCTTGAGTCGCACGACTGTAAATACTCCCTTCTCGATAAAGGAGATCCAATAAGAAAACTAAAGTTAAGTTAAAAACACAACTCCCTAGAACGTCGCCCACCGCTAAATTAGGATTTTCAACAAAAGCAACTGAACTTACACCGGTTATGAGTTCAGGTAAGGAAGTAATCGTCGCGAGCATGATGATGCCGACAAGATTGCGCCCTAATCCTGTTTTATTAGCGATCTGATCAGCTTGAAGAGAAAGTTGATAACCACCAATTCCAATAATCACTGAAATAGCAATAAACTGAAGCCATACTATAAGCATTTCCATGTATCCCTCATAACAGCATAGTGGAGCGAGAGTTTAGAAATGCAACGGGGTCCTGTGTTTAGTCAGACTTTTCAAGTCAGAATAAGGACAAAACGGTCGAATTGACGCAAATTAGGACCTATGTTGTAATTTAAGGAAATACAAAAAGGGTTCTGCCGAAAGGCAGGAGTTAGTCGTGGTAGGGTCGCCATTGTAATTAACTACAATAGGTGAACTATGGCCCCGAGCTTTATTGAAGCGACAGCAACGGTTATTTTCTTTCTGGCAATCATCCACACATTTCTAGTCAACCAATTCGCAAAAATTGGGCACAAGTATCCAGAAGGATCAATTCCGGAAAATCTTTTTCACTATCTTGCAGAAATTGAAGCGGTGTTTGGAATCTGGTCTGCACTCTTCTTAATTATTATTGCTTGTAGTGATGGTCTCATGGCCCCCATCACTTATCTGGAAACACTCAACTTCACTGAGCCTGCGTTTGTCTTCGTCATTATGGCAATGGCCGGCACTCGTCCCATTGTAAAGTTATCCGAAAAACTCATCATTAAGTCGTCGGGCCTTATTCCCATTCTTCCTAAGCGAATGTCTTTTTATATAGCGGTGCTGATCCTTGGACCACTTCTGGGTTCCTTCATTACTGAGCCCGCTGCCATGACCGTGACTGCCCTCATCCTCTTAAAATTCTTCTACTCCGAAGAAATGAGTAAGAAATTTAAGTATGCAACCATTGGTCTTTTATTTGTAAATATCTCCATCGGCGGCACACTTTCGCATTTTGCCGCTCCTCCGGTTCTTATGGTTGCCGGCAAATGGGGATGGGGTCTTGAATTCATGTTCTTAAACTTTGGCTACAAAGGGGCCATCTCTTGTGTGATCAGCTCCCTTCTTATGGCATGGTATTTTAGAGATGAACTTAAAGGTGATCTTAGCGAGAAAAAAGAAGACCCGAGACTTATGCCAATCCCTTTATGGATAACCTTCATCCACCTTCTCTTCCTGGTGCTGGTCGTTTTAACCGCCCATCACATGGTTGTATTTTTAGGTCTCTTTTTGTTCTTCCTCGGCTTCACTATTGTGACTAACGAATTCCAAGATCCAATTAAGGTAAAAGAGTCCCTCATGGTAGGATTTTTCTTAGGAGGCTTGATTGTTCTCGGTTCCCACCAGAGATGGTGGCTTCAGCCGCTTCTGGTACAGCTTTCCGACTACGTTCTCTTTTTCGGGTCAACGGGCCTTACTGCCATAACCGACAATGCCGCCTTAACTTATCTGGGTTCCCTGGTTGAGTTATCGGATTCAGCGAAGTATTTCCTTCTTGCGGGAGCGGTCTCTGGTGGGGGGCTTACAGTGATTGCCAATGCTCCAAACCCCGCGGGATATGGGATCTTAAAGAATTCGTTTGATGGCAGCAGTATTTCTCCCTTCGGAATATTGGTGGGAGCGATCATGCCGACAATCGTAGCACTTGCGTGTTTTGGCCTACTCCCGTAGTAGGCCTTTGACTGACTGGATCTTCTTGTAACTCGCAATGAGCTTCAAATGTTTATCGATACCGGTGAGGTTAAGGTCAGTCTTAAAGAGACCTGGGAATCGAACTTCACCTGAAACAGTCTTAGTCACTAGTTCTAATAAAGTCTTTCCATACATGCGTGAGAGGTTGTTCTCATAGTGAGTAAATTCCAGTTCTTCATCAATTTCGATATCCAGCACGACGTTGAGTGCCTGATAGAATTTCTTCCGCTCCGGGAGACTATTACTAAAAGTGGATAGCATCTCTACTAGTCCCTTCGCATTTTCATACTGCTTTAATGCAATAAGTCCCAGAGCACGCAGTTCACAAATAGTCATCTGGCCCCACACAGAATTTTCATCAAAAGAAATTCCAATGAGTTCAGCAATGGTGGTGTACTGCTCAACACCGCTTTCTTCCAAGCGGTTAACCAGGTCTTCAAGCTCCTCATCATTTAGCGAATGTAGGTTTAAAATATCACGTCTAAAATCCAAGGCTCGATTATGATTATCCCAGATGAGGTCTTCCATCTGGTAAATTTCAGAATAGTTCGGTACTAGAATGCGAGTGGCATGGGCCCCTAGTTCCTGATAGTCAGCAATATAAACTTCCTTCTCCATCTCCTGAAGAAGTCCCATTAAGTATTTAAATTCTTCTTCGGTGGTTCCAGAGAAATTCCAGTCTACGAAATCATAGTGAGCTTCCGAACTAAAAAATTTCCAGGAAACTACACCCGATGAATCAATGAAGTGATCAACGAGGTTATTGTGTTCTTTGACCGCAAATTCGTTAAAAGTCGGAGGAACGATATCATTAAGACCTTCAAAACTTCTTCCTTGAAGAAGTTCCGTAAGAGTGCGCTCAAGGGCCACTTCAAAATTTGGATGGGAGCCAAAAGAAGCGAAGGCCCCACCATTTCGTGGATTCAAAAGAGTCACGTTCATGACCGGGAAGCGACCGCCTAAGGAAGCGTCTTTCACTAGAACTGGAAAGCCCTGCTCTTCCAGCTTATTAATAGCTTCGATGATTTTCGGGTAGCGATTGAGAACTTCCTGAGGCACATCCGGTAATGTTATTTCGTTCTGGATGATTTCATTCTTAACTGCACGTTCAAAAATCTCAGAGAGCGCCTGAACCCGCGCTTCATTGATGCTGTTGCCGGCGCTCATGCCGTTACTCACATAAAGATTGGCGATGAGATTCACCGGGATATAAACAGTTTTAAGATCTGATTGGCGAACGAACGGAACCGCGCAGACTCCCCGATCAACATTCCCTGAATTGGTATCATAGAGATGAGAGAATTTAAGCTCCCCTTCCTGACCGTAAGTTTCCAGAAGATAATCATCCATCATTCCCTCAGGAATTGAATCATCTTCTCCAGCGGTAAACCACTTCTCATTTGGATAGTGAACAAAGGCAGATTCAGAGATCTCCTGTCCAAGATAGAAATCGCTATAAAAATAATTAGTACTTAATCGTTCAAAGTATTCACCCAAAGCCGAACACAAGGCCGCTAGCTTAGTGGCCCCTTTCCCGTTGGTAAAACACATCGGCGAATCAGCGTCACGGATGTGAACAGACCAGACGTTAGGAACAGGGTTTCGCCATGAAGAAATCTCAATATTAATTCCCATGGCCTTAAGACGTGAACTCATCTTAACGACAGTTTCCTCGAGAGAAGAGTCCTTGCCGGGAATCATCGTCTTATTTTCAGCGGTGATTAAATCTTCAAAGAAAGCCTCGGACTCTTTACCCAAAACGTTTCGAGGATTAATTTTAAAACCTGGATTATTCTGGATCACCCGTTTCACGGTACAGCGATCCATCGCCTTCAAGATCCCATCACGGTCATGTTCAGAAATACTATCAGGTAGTTCAATTTCTATATTAAAGATCTGATTGTAACGATTATCAGGATCAACGATATTATTCTGAGTAACCCGAATATCCTCAGTTGGGATGTTTCGGGCCACGCAATATACCTTCACAAAGTAGGCCGCACAAAGAGCTGAGGAAGCCAGGAAATAATCGAAAGGTCCTGGAGCGGTTCCGTCTCCCTTATAGCGTATAGGTTGATCCGCGATGATAGTAAAATCATCAAAAGTGGCTTCGAGCCTTAAATTCTCTAAAAATCGTACGTTTACTTGCATAATACATTGCTAAATAGCACTAATTTCAGAGTCAGAACAGCTTGGAAATAAAGAGAAAGTAAATTCTATAGGTAACTATTAAGATCCTATTAAAATCATGACCTTAAGAATTCTTATTTTAAACATCATATTCGATCTAGGTTACACTGTTCAGACTGAGGTTTGGTCATGTCAGAAAAGAATCCGAGCAATGATTCATTATATTCGAGTGCAGAGAATTTCAGGCTTCTAGTTGAAACGGTGAAAGATTATGGAATCTTTATGCTGGATCCGGATGGTTTCATTAGAACATGGAATGAGGGCGCTAAGAATATAAAAGGTTATGATGGGGCCGAAATTATCGGTAAGCATTTCTCCATCTTTTATTCTGAAAAGGATATTAAAGAAAGAAAACCCCAGTTTGAACTGACAGAAGCAGCTCGGGTTGGACGTTTCGAAGATGAAGGTTGGCGAATTCGAAAAGATGGATCAAAGTTCTGGGCCAACGTCATCATCACGGCCCTTCGAAAAGATGGGGAACTGATCGGATTTTCAAAAGTCACCAGAGATTTATCTGAGAGAAAAAAACTTGAAAACGAACTACTCGAAGTCCGCAATGCTCTTCAAGAACGAGTTCAATCAACAACTGAAGCGTTACTCGCCACCCAGGACCGTTTATCTATCGCTCTTAATTCAGCTCATATGGGGATTTTTGATTGGGATGTTCAGAACAATAAAGTTTTCTGGTCTGACACTCTCTTAAAACTCTGGGACTACCGCCGAGAGGACTTCCCTGGGACCATGGAGGGAGTTAAAGAGAGGATGCATCCCGAAGATATTAAGCTCTTTGACCTGGCAGTTAAGGAGACTTTCGAGAACGATAAAGATTATGATTTAGACTATCGGGTTATCTGGCCTGATAAAAGTATCCATTGGATCAATGCTAAGGGCAGAGTCATCCGTGATATAAATGGAAAAGTCATTCGTTTTACAGGAACGGGTGCAGACATCACTGAGCGGAAAGTAACCGAAGAAAGAAATAGAATCCTGGCCGAGGTCAGTATGATTTTTTCTTCCTCCTTAGAATATAAAGAAACCATTAAACAAGCTTCCTCCCTTATTGTTCCTGCCTTCGCGAGTAAAATTGATATTCGTTTATATGAAGAAGAAAAACTTAAACCCTTTTTTGAATTTTATGAATCAAACCAGAACCCAGATATTGGCTCCTCTCTTACGGTGGATATCCATGTACGCGGCAAAGTTACTGGTGTGATTACTTTTATTACAGACAAATCCCGCGCGCCATTTTTTGAAAGTGATAGGGATTTTGCAGCACAATTTGCACAGAGAGTGGCCCTCGCCGTGGATGCAGGTAAACTTTATCAGTCCGCGCAGAATGCGATTAGAGTCCGGGAAGAAGTAGTGGCCATCGTCTCTCATGATTTAAAAACTCCACTTAGTGGGGTGCTATTAAATACTCAACTCCTGATGCGAAAAATGACAAAGGATGAAATAAACCCTTATATAAAAAAAATCGAACGGATAAAACACTCTGCTGAAAGGATGAACTCTCTCATTGAAGAAATCCTGGATGTCACAAAACTGGAAGCAGGAACCTTTTCCATTGAACCACAGATTGAAGAAGTCCAATCATTTGTGGTGGAGGCCATCGAACTTCATAAATCAATTGCGGAAGAAAAATCCATCGAGCTCCTATTAAACTTTCAAAGTAGTGGCACGAAAATTAAATGTGATAGACCCCGCATATTACAAGTACTATCAAACCTCTTAGGAAACGCGCTCAAGTTCACTCCTAATGGCCGATCCATACTAGTGAATGTGGAAACAGTAAAGGATAAGGTTAAATTCTCTGTGCAGGATTCAGGCCCAGGAATTTCTCAGGATAAAATACCTCTTATCTTTGACCGTTTCTGGCAAGCCCAAGCAACAAAAAAACTAGGTTCGGGCCTGGGTCTCTTTATTGCTAAAAGTATTGTTGAGGCCCATCAGGGGCAAATCTGGGTTGAGAGTGAAGAAGGCAAAGGCGCTAATTTTATTTTTACTCTTCCCTGTGACTAAGTTGAATTAACATCGCCACCCGTGCATAATAAATTCATGTTAAAAATGACGAGAGAAGAGCTCTATAACTATATCATGCTCCATAAATGGCCCTATTGGGCGTCAGCATTAATCGTAGGTTTAGTTGCTGTTAGTTACTCGCAAATTGTTTCCTGGTCCGAGTCCTTCGCTCACCACATTTATCAAAATGCTCCTGAATACCTCTTCTTCATTACCCCCTCTTTCTTTTTAATCTCCTGGGCCCTCACCTATTTTATCGCCCCCGAAGCAAAAGGGAGTGGAATTCCCCAAGTCATGGCAGCAGTGGAAATGATTGAGAAAGACCATGATCCAAAAAAAGTTGAAACACTTCTCGGATTTAAAATCATCATGGTCAAAATAGTAAGCTCCATGATGGCACTCTTAGGTGGAGGGGCCATTGGCCGAGAGGGGCCGACGCTACAGATCTCCGCTTCTATTTTCTACCTGGCTTCAAAAAAAATTAATTTATTCAAGAAATACATCACCGTCGAAACATGGATCGTAACCGGAGCTGCGGCCGGTCTGGCGGCGGCCTTCAATACTCCATTGGGTGGCCTGGTCTATGCCATCGAAGAACTTGCAACTCAGCATTTAAACAAGTTTAAAACGTCACTCATCACTGCCGTTATTATTTCAGGATTCTCCTCCCAGATGATTTTGGGTCCATACCTTTATTTGGGTTATCCAAATATTTTACCGATGGAAAAAGGACTCATTCCAATCATCATCATTATCAGTATCGTGGCCGGAATGCTTGGGGCCCTGTTCGGAAAAATCCTTTTTAATCTGACAAAATTTAAATCCCGTTATTTCAAAACAACAAAATCCCTCGCCCTCCTTTCCATCTCATGTGGACTACTCACGGCCGCCATCATCTATTTTGTTGATCATCGGTTTATGGGGTCCGGGAAAGAAATACTTTTAAATCTACTTTTTTCAGAGGAAAAAGCAGAATTCCATGTCGCCTTTCTGCGTTTTTTCGCTCCTATACTCACCTACCTCGCCGGAGGAGCAGGAGGGATTTTTGCTCCTTCGCTCGCAGCTGGCGGAAGCATAGGAAACTTTCTTGCTGAGTTTGCCGCAAGTCCGAATACTAATCTCTGCACACTTTTGGGTATGATCGCTTTCTTAACTGGCGTGACACGTGCCCCTTTCACAGCTTTCATTCTTGTGCTTGAAATGACAGATCGTCACTCTTCCATATTTCCCATGATGCTCGCCGCGGTTCTAGCTAATAATTTTGCTAAGATCATTGGTGAGAGATCATTTTACGAACACATAAAAGAAACCTATCTCGCGAAATGATGTGTCAGGCTTTTCTTAACACAATCTTCAATAAATTCTGTTGCTTCTGTGGTACAATCGACACATGAAACAAATGAATAAAATCCTAGTGGCCACTGATTTTTCTCAAGAATCGGACAATGCAGTTCTTTTAGCAAATTACCTCCAAAAAAAATTGGGGGCCACTGTCACGATGATTCACATTTCGGATGTCTCACCTGTCTGGGACTGGCCGGCCTCTGATATTCAGGCGAAAAACCTCCTTGGACAATTTCAAAAAGAAATCACAACCTCCCTTGATAGAAAAATGGAGGAACAGGTCATACGCTGTGGAGTGAAATTTGAAGGGATGATCAAATTCGGTAACTCTCAGAAAGAATTACTTAAAGAAATTCAATCTACTAAAGCTGAACTTCTGGTGATGGGCCACCGTGGACAAACCGGTTTTTTTGGAATTGGCAGCTTAGCTGAGAAGATGATTGCCTCATCCCCTATTCCCGTCTTAGTTGTCAAAAACAAGAAGGACATAAAAAACATTACTTCACTGATTGATCCTGCCAAGGTTTCCCAGGAAGCAATTACCTACACTCAAGACTTAGCGAATTCCCTCAATGGTAAGGCCCAGTACCTGACATTCATTGCCGATCTTTCATCTGAAACATTGAACCCATTCACTATGTCCCAATATAAATTCAGCGAAGAAGAAAAATCCCAGATCACTGAAAGGGCCAAATCATTTATTTTAGACCAAGTTAAAAATATACCTGAGGAAGATGTCCATATCGAAATTTCAAATCTTCGAGTCGCTAAGGCCCTCGCCAAAGGACTTATTGACCAAAAAACGGATCTGGCGATTGTCTCTAAGCATAATCGCGGTCCCCTGGAAAAACTATTTGTCGGTTCAACCAGTAAAGGCGTTCTTCAAGAGTTTGATGGGAACATTCTTGTGCTCCCTTAAAACACAATCTACTTATTTACTCGGGCCACAGGCAACTGCCAGCCCTTTCGGATCGCTAGTACTCGAATGATAAAACAGGCAAGTCCACCCACTATGGTGGAAACACTCAGTGGCTGTCCAAAATAATATCCAGTCGCTACAATGCCCGAACCGAGGAGTGCTGCCACAGCATAGAGGTCCGATCGAAGCACCACGGGTACTTCGGCCAGTAGGACATCACGCACGATTCCCCCACCCACTCCGGTCATCATTCCAAGAAGTGCTGCCATGAGAGGATTGAGGCCAACGCCAAGAGCTTTCACCGTGCCTGAAACTGCAAAGAAAGCCAGACCAGCGGCATCCACCCAAAGAACCCAATAACGAAATTTTTCGATGAGAGGCATCCAGTAAAAGGAGATGAGTCCTGCTGCAATTGAAACTGTGAGGTAACGCCAGTCCTCTAGAGCTGCTGGAGGAGTTGCACCGATTAAAAGATCGCGGCCAATGCCTCCAAAGCTTGAAGCCGCAAATGAGAGGACTAAGACACCAAATACATCGAGACCTCTTCGCATTCCCGCTGTGGCGCCACTGATGGCGAAGGCAAATGTTCCGAATAGATCCAGGACTCGAAGGAAATCAATCACGTTATTCTTTCACCCATAGACAAATATTGTCCAGCCTCTAAGGTAAGTTAATAAAACTAGAGTGGCCAGTGATTAGACTGGCCACCAATTAGTAATACTTAGAAAAGAATATCGAACTTCAAGATATTTAATTGAACAGTCACTGAAGAATCAAGACCAACATCATCAGCATCCTCATCATAACTTGCTGAGGTGATGGCAATCGATGGTGAATATGAAAAGTTCTTGAGTCCCCAGGAATCCATGCTGAATCGTTTACCACCTTCAATAGTAATAAATCCTACGCCAATTTCTGAGTCACTTTTTTGTGGAGTTTTAGTGGTATCTTTTGTTTCGGTCTCAAGAGTTCCTCCACCGATAGATCCTTTAAGCCACCAAGAGTTAAATAAATCCTCATTAAAATTATACCCAACACTTAGAGCTAATGTTGAAGAGGTCATCTCATCCGTTTTTTTATCCCCTGTCGTATACTTAGTCTCAGTTTTATCCATTTCGTAAAAGATCTCAGCACCGATCATGACACGATTTGAAAAGATATAATTATAGTTGAGAGCTAGTGACCCATTAGATGTTTCTTGATCTTTAACCCCAGTCTTATCCTTATCCCAATCAAATTTAGTTCCTAATCCACTCCAACCAAGACCATCTGTACCGACTGAAATCATGTGTTTCGGTTGTGTTTGGGCCAGGGCCACGAATGAAAATGACGTCACTAGAGCAGCTACGAGAAGCTTCTTCATAAATCTCCTTATAATTAATTCTTTACAATAATAGGCTGGTCAAATTAGGGAGTAGTGTCAACTAAATTTGAAACTCGCTTAATCAACTGGGACAGTGTCTACGGAGCTGGAAGACTTATTTCCATTTGCGGGAGAAGGTTAGAAAAAGCACCTTCCCCCAGGTATCGATCTGTTCTAAAGTTCGATCTTTCAATTCTTCTTTAGGCTGTTTTGAGTTCCCACTCATCTTCAAGACTTACTTTCCCAGGAAGGTCTGCAATTCTTCAGAAAGAATAACGATCGAAGGTCCTTCCATGCCCTAAGCGGTAATGGAATGGGAAGGTGGCTGTTTTGGCATTTTGCCGGACTTAAGGCTCGTGAGGTATTTTTCTTTTAAGGTCAAAAAGTTCTCACCCATCTCAACCGCAAGTTCCGAATCAAAGGACTGCTGGGCCTTTTTGAACATATTAGCCTCTTCTTCTTTAATATGATGTTCAACCACTTCTTTTAAAACTGACATCAAGGCCCCCCAGCGCTTGTCCTGAGTCTGGGTATTTTCAAGTTCAAAAATAAGCCTGTCCGCTACCCCATGCTCCTCATAGCCTTCGAAGGCCAGATCATCTGCTTCTTTTACCTCTGAAAGTTTTAACGACTCATAAAAAATTTTTTCCTCCGCGCGAGCGTGAGGTATGAGAGCTTCTTTGAGCTTAGTGAAAAGCGCTAATCTCGTTTTATGAGATCTCTCAGTTGTGTCTTCAAGTTTTTTTAAAATTTCTTTAACTGTTCTGTGGTCGTTTTTTAAAATCTGATAAATCTCCATAGGACCTCCTCGAAAGATAAAATTAATTTTAAACGATCCTTAGATATTGATGCCTTGATTTATCCAGAAGAAATGTCTGACTAAAATAAACACGCGGACTGCATAAGAATTACTTTTTTATTTATTGATGATAACTAAACTAAATGAAAAGAAGAAAGATGCAGAATCTTTTACTTCCGATTTTTCTTGAGAAATGGAGTAACCATTATTGGATGATTCCCACGATCACCACAGTCATCATCACTCTACTCCTTCCGATGATGCTTTCCCTGGATAATCGTCTTTTTCAAAATTTATCGAAAGGAATTTTCGTAGGTTATTCCGCTGAAGCCGCAAGACTCATTCTCTCTTCAATCTGCACGGCCTTAATGACAGTTATCGGAGTCCTTTTCTCTATCACTGTTGTCGTGATTCAGCAGGTCTCGGCTCAATATAGCCCCAGGGTGGTAGAAATTTTTATCAAATCCAGAAATGGTCAGTTCGTTTTGGGACTTTATGTAGGGACATTCACATACGGTATTCTTCTTCTTAGGCAAATCCCTTCACTTGAGTCTTCTGAAGGATTTCAAATTCCACAAAGTGCCATTTCTCTTTCCATCATTCTTGCACTGACTTGTATTTCATTTCTCATTCAGTACGTTCACTATATAACCCACGCGATTAAGTCGACCAATATTATAAAATCGATCATTGATGAAGGGGTCGATTACCTTGAAGATTATGAAGGCTTCAAACAGTCGCATACTGATTCACAGGAACATAAGCACTTGACCCAAGTCTATGAAATGAAGGCTTCCACTTACGGCTATTTTCAAAGTTACTTACCGGAGAGGATAGACAGTATTATAGGACGGAAAAACCAGGCCAAAGTAAGACTCGTGACGAATATTGGAGAATACCTTAACCCCGGTGACGTGATTGCTATCTGTGAATCTCAGAATGCTTTATCTGAGAAAATAGTAGAAAAAATTAAAAAGACTTTCTCTATAGGGCCTGAGAGAACCCATGTTCAGGATGTGAGGTATAGCATACGGCAGCTCGTAGATATTACTCTTCGCGCACTCTCTCCAGGAATTAACGATCCAAGTACAGCATTGGAGGCTTTAAACGGCGTTGGAGTGATCCTAAATATCTGGATAAAAAGGTCTGAACATTCCGGTGTATTTACACTTGAATTGGGAAATCAACTCATCGTCCCTCAACTGACTCTTGAAATCATTTTAGAACAAGCATTTGCACAAATTATTCCTTCAGCGAAAAACCACTATCAGGTGCTGGAGAAGATTCTTCAAATTTTACATGGGTTAAAATCCCGCACGCAAAATTTAGAAGATGTGGTATTAATCAATCGCTATATAAAGAACGTAAAAGAAAGATTTGAAAAAGAACTTAAGGAGTTTGGAATATGGATAAGAAAATAGCTGTAGTGACTGGGGCCAACCGTGGGATGGGTAAGGCCGTGAGTGAAAAGCTCTCTTCCCTTAACTATCACGTCATCATGGTGGGCCGCCACGAGAAAGAAATTTATGAAGCTGCTCAATCTCTTTCAGCTGAAGCATTTGTCGCAGATGTTGAGAATGAAAAAGATATTTTTAAACTCACAAATCACATCACTGATAAATATGGTCGTCTGGATGTGCTCATTAATAATGCTGGCGTTTACATTCATGAAGATAATATTTTTACCAGCAAAGACTCAGACATGAAAAAAACACTCGAAATAAATACGATGGGTCCATACCGCTTAATGAAAGGGCTTATCCCTCTGATGCAAAAGAACGGTTACGGACGTGTGGTTAATGTTTCCAGTGGACTTGGTTCATTTGAAGGCTTCTCTGTGACCTGTCCAGCTTACTCAGTTTCAAAAGTCGCTCTCAACATGCTGACTAAATTATTCTCCTCTTCAGTGGATGGCAAAAAAGTGAAGGTCAATTCTATTTGTCCCGGCTGGGTTAAGACTGATATGGGAGGACCCAACGCTTCTCGCTCAATTGAGGAAGGAATTAGTGGCATGATCTGGGCCGCCACTTTGTCTGAGGATGGACCTAACGGAGGTTTCTTTCGAGATGGAAAACCAATCGAGTGGTAACAGGAAAAATCGGTTTATTTATTTTGCAAGATGATAATTGCCTGACCACGTCCCGTGACTCGAACCACACCCTCACTCAAGAGAAGGCCATCACCGTCTGAGGC
>JAEYUK010000148.1 GCA_023432655.1 Pseudomonadota bacterium
AGATCATGATGAAAGGAAATATTCTTTTTATCTAGAGATGTAACTCTGCCGCTTTCCACCACTTTTTGAGAAATACCCAAGGGATAGCCAATGAGAGTCAGTGGATCGTTCTTTTTGAGGTTTTGATTAAAATCTAATTCGATGGGTTCACGATCTTTAACTTTACGATCAAGCTGAATGATTGCCAGATCAATTCCTTGCAATGTTTCATCGAACTGATGAAACAGTACTTTTTTACAGCCATAGACCTGGGAAGGATCAAAGGTATCCTGCCCCTTTACGTAATCAAAAACGACATTGTAATTCTCACAGCGATGATAATCAGAATCTAAGCAGTGGCCTGCAGTAAGGATTTTATCGCCACCGATGAAGCTCGCACTACAATTAGCAATGATAGACTCTTCGGCAAAAGCTTCATCACTACAGATACCCAAATTTTTGAGAGGAATCCCATTCAGCTTATACCTCTGGTCAGGCAACTTTTCGACATTCCTCTTATGGACTAAGGCGGGGACTGAGCGCGCAAGTTCCTGAGACTCAGCTGAGGAAAACCTGGTATCAACCCGATCATCAGTGTCAAAGATACTGGCCAAAAGGGAAGTACTGAAAAAGATGAAGGAACATAGGATTAAACGCATAGGGGGAATCTAGTACTTTGACGTGATAGTAACAACTTAAGCGGTAAATTATTCATATCTCCTAGTAGAAACGTCCGCACTGGGCTAGAAGGTACCCATGAAATTAATAACTTCTCTCCTCCTCTTATCTTTTATGGTTTTCCCCCACCTCTCTTATGCTCAAACTTGCAGCACAGAGACATCTGTCATTGATGAAAGTGAAAGAAGTCTTAATATTAAAATATGTGGTGCTAACGTCAGGAGTATGGATGATATCCACGACATCTTCGTTGAGGCCCTCAAATTGCCTTCTTATTACGGCCGAAACTTTGATGCTCTTTATGACGTTCTGACGGATTCAACCATTACAAATAAAAAAATCAACGTCGAAATCCTCGATGTGAAAGAACTCGAACTAAGAATCGGAGAAAGGAATTTAGATCTATTCCTGACCATCCTCTCAGAGATTTAAGTTCCACAAAATGTTCTTAGGACTTTTTCTGTTTCTTTAGGCGGGAGGGAAAATTCCTCTTTCCCCGACTGCTCTTCAAAAGGTTTTTTAAGAACCTCATTAAGCTCTCTAAAAAATGAGTCATCTTCCTGATAAGATAACTCTATCGCTCTTTGAACCAAATGATTTCGGGGAATATAGAGAGGATTTCTCTGTTTGTGGCCATCCATCATGGGAGACTTAGTCATCCATTTTTCTTTAAAATCTTTTATCTTCTGATCTTCACCATAAAAAGAAAATTCCCCTTGATAGAGCTTATCTAAGTTTCGAAAACTCAGAGTAAAATCGAGGAACTTCTCTTCTAAGATGGTTAAAAATTCCATCACCAAATTTTCATCCTCTGGGATGCCGAGTTTTCTGGAAAACTCTTTTATGCGCATTTGAGGAAATTCTTCCAGGATTGGGATCACATCATTTTCTACTAAACGAATCGCCTCTTTCTCGTCGGAAGAGATGAGAGGCAAGAGACAATCGGCCAGCCGTAAAATATTCCACTGAATAATAGGGACTTGATTAAAAAAGGAATAGCGCCCTCTTTCATCGATTGAACTAAACACTTGATGAAAACGAAACTCATCCATAAAGGCACATGGCCCATAATCCACGGTTTCGCCAGAAAGAAAGCAGTTGTCGGTATTCATCACACCATGAATGAAACCAAGCCCACTCCACTTTGCAATGAGCTCCCCTTGCCTCTGAGCGAAGGCCTTTAAAAGACTTAATGATTTTTCACGTAGGTCCGTTAGCTGATTGAGTTCCGGGTAATGCCGATTAATCACATATTCGAGAAGAATTTTTAAAGAAGAGAGATCCTTCTTAAAAGAAAAATATTGGAAAGTTCCCACTCGAATATGACTACTGGCCACTCGAGTAAAGACCCCACCAGGCTCAGGACCAAACTGACGGTAAACTTCTTCGCCGGTTCTCACCGCGGCGAGAGCGCGGGTGGTTGGAACTCCCAGCACAAACATCGCCTCACTTACAATGTATTCACGAACAACGGGTCCCAAAGCACTAAGGCCATCACCTCTTCTTGAAAAAGGAGTTTGCCCAGAGCCCTTTAACTGAATATCAAATCCTTTTAATTCACCCAGAAGCATCGCCCGACCGTCTCCTAAAGATGGGACGGGATGACCGAATTGAAAGCCCGCATAGGCAAGAGCAATGGGTTCACTTCCAGGCAGAAGTCTTTGCCCTGAAAATATTTCGGCCAACTCCAGGGGAGAAAAATCTTTAACAGGCAGTCCCAATGAATGGGAGAGATCCTCGTTTAAAGCAAGAAGTCTAGGCGCTTTGAAATTCTTGGCCCGGACTTTTTCATAGAAGTTTGAAGGAAGATTTAAATAAGTGTTTCTTAAACTAAAGGTGCTCATTCCTAAGAGCCTATATTATAATTTACGGGAATAAAACGTATGGATGCTTCAAATATGCTGCAAGATGAAATTTTAAGAGAATTGGTTACCGCTTTAGGCATCGGACTCTTAATTGGTGTCGTTCGAGAGCGCAGACACGCTCCCAATAGCGCCGGAGCAGGAATCAGAACCCATGCTCTTATCTCAATTCTCGGGGCCGTTAGTTGGGGACTGGGATTAGTCCCTTTCACTGTGACTCTCACCTTTGTAGGAATATTCGCTGTTTCAAGTTACTTTTATACGGCCCACAAAGATCCTGGCCTCACTGGTGAAGTTACAATCATTTTAACTTTCATCCTTTCGGCCTTTGCTCGGGAGAACATCCCTCTTGCCGGAGGGCTTGGAGTTCTCTGCGCCATTCTCATTCAGGCCAAGGGCTTTATTCATCGACTCACTCGGGAACTTATAAGCGAGCAGGAATTAAGTGATGGTCTTCTTCTTCTAGCTTCGGCCGTGATCGTCATGCCCATTCTTCCGGAAAGGCCTATTGATAGCTGGGGAGTTCTGAAGCTTCCTACAATCTGGCGCATCGTCATTCTGGTAATGGCATCTGGTATGATTGGCCATATTGCCCATCGTGCCTTCGGGGCCAAACTTGGTTTACCTATTGCCGGCTTCTTTTCAGGGTTTGCTTCGTCTACAGCAGCTACCGCCGACTTTGGTCGAAGAGCTAAGCAGGATAATCACCTCCTTTCTCCAGCGTCGGCTTCAGCTCTCCTCGCCAATCTCGCTTCCCTACTCTTATTTATCGGGGTAATTGCGACAGTCTCGCCACAATTACTAAAAGTCATGCTCGTGCCCTTTCTCATGGCGACAATAAGTTTAGCGTTAGTGGCAGTTTTTTTACTTCTCAGGTATCAACCTAATAAAGAGGATTCTAAACCTAACTCCGGGCGAACCTTTAAACTTTCTCACGCTCTGTTTATTGCTACTGTCATTGCCGGGGTTTCACTTCTTTCGGCTTGGTTAAACGAACTTTATGGGAATATGGGCGCCCTGGTAACTTCAATCATTGTGGCACTCGCCGAAATTCATGCCGTGGCCGCAAGCTTAGCGCAGCTTACTGATTCTGGAGCAATAGAACTCACAACCGCCCAATGGGGAGTAATAGCAGTACTGAGCTCAAGTAGTGTGGCCAAAATCTTTCTCGCCTATTTCAGCGGGGGAAAAAATTATGCTCTTTTAATTGGATTAGGTCTTTTTATGATGGTTTTAGGAGGAGTGTTAGGAGTTATTTTTTTCTAACCATGACATTTCTACATGCTCTATTCTCTATTCCCATGAAAAGCTCCATTATCCACTTATATGAAATCAATAATCCTGGTGTTCTCTTTGATATTCTCGATAACGGCCCTGAGTGCTCTTCCCATGGCCTATCCGTTAAACCCTGATCCAGGATTAACCCCAGGCTCCCTCTGTACAGAACCCGATAGTTATAGGCACCCGGAGCAGATTCCTTATTGCGAAAGAAACGTTAATTCTTTTCTTAAAGAATCGATTTTTATCGCCTACAAAAGGGATCTCGGCTACCGCTTAACTGGTGACCGGAATCTCTATAAGATCGACCATTTAATTCCTCTTTGTGCGGGTGGAAGTAATAACCGGGATAATCTGTGGCCCCAACATGTGAAGCTTTCAACCATTACCGATCAAATTGAATCTGTGGGATGTGAGAAGCTAAGTAAGGAAAAGATCACGCAAAAGGCTTTGATTGAACTAGTGATAAGAGCGAAAATGGATCTCACTCAAGCGCCTAAAATTTTGAAAGGGCTGAAAAAATTACAATAGATGACGGACCTGGGCCTTTTTAAGGCACAATAACCTTCATGAAAAACCTCTATTTAGCGATCCTCTTCCTTCTGCCACAAGTGGCCTTCTCCAAGGTGCTCCTCGTCTCCGACATGGATGACACGATAAAGGTCTCTCATGTTCTCGACGTGGACTCGGCCATCGCCAATGCCCGTCAGACAAAAAACGCTTTTATGGGTATGCCAGAACTCTACCAGTCGCTGGTTAAAATTCCTGAGGCCACTGAATTCCATTATCTTTCCAGTGCTCCTCGTAAACTCATGCTCTACCTTCACCACTTTTTCCTGTGGCAGAATGACTTCCCGTCCGGGAGACTTGTGTTGAATAATAAGCTTATTGATTCTGAACACAAGATCACTTCTCTTCGAAAGATGATTGCCGAATTTAATCCCACTAAAATGATTCTCATTGGGGATAATGGTGAAAGAGATGCCGAGGTCTATGCACAAATCAGAAAAGAATTTCCTCACATCGGTGGAGAAACTTATATTCATATGGCTTACTCTCAAGAAGGGTTTGAAAAGAATGAAGGTAAGCCTCTTCAAAAAGGTCAAATTGCCTGGGCCACTTCCATTGATCTGGCCTACGATTTACTTAAAAAAGGTTATATCACAGAAGCTGATTATAAACGTCTGGTGGAATCAGTAGAATCGAGGGCGCTCTCAGAAGACCCTTATGTCGATAGAAGACAACAAATGATGTTCCCGGCCTGGTTTGATTGCAGAGATTTTCAGGTACCTGTTCTTCCGCTCATTTCTCAGGAATTACAGACTAAGATTGAAGACCGTTGTGACCGCGAACCTTATGATGACTGAGGGCGCTCGATCCGGCCGTCGGGATATTTAGCAA
>JAEYUK010000213.1 GCA_023432655.1 Pseudomonadota bacterium
GATGATTGAGGCATACTCTTCAGGTAACTGATTCTGAATGTGATTTTCTAAGAGATCTGGATGGGATCTTAATTCTTCTTTCCCTAAAGTGATGAGTTCTTTATAGGTAAAGTAAGGCAATGAATTGCGGAACTTTTTCTTCATCTCCTCACTTAATTCATTGATGGAAATGATGGTTTTTAAATTTTTCCACTGATCAAGTAAGGGAAGTACTTTTTCCATCTGTTTGTCATTTTCGACAATCAGAACCGAGCTGTCAGAATGAGTGAAAATATAATTAATTTCATCGGCCAGGTAGCTTGGATAAATCGGAACGAGACAGGAACGAGAACACATGGTCGCCATATCGAGTAAGTGCCACTCTTTACAGGTTTGAGCGAGAATCGCCACTTTCTCTCCAACCGTCACTCCAATCTTATGCAATCCACCGATGAGAGTTTCAATTGTTCCTTTGTATTCTTGAAATGTGAGATTTTTAATTTCGTTATTTTCAAACCAGCCGATGGCGTAACGATCAGGAGATTTCTGCGCTCTTAACTTTAGTAGGCGTCCTAAAGTTCGTGGTCCTTGTAACATGAAAATGATCCTTTTTTATCCAGCTCTGTTCCATTTTCTGAGAAGATTCAGGGCCTTATCTGAAAATCAGTCTGGCCTCTTATTTGCTTCTTAGAGCGACATGAAAACTGTCATTATAGTTTCTAAATGTCTGAGAGTCACCAAGTTCAAATCTTGTGAATATCCCTATGAATTTCATTTTAAAGGAATTTGTGCCGGAGAGGTTATAAAAAAAGTCATTCTCTCGGCATCTAACGAAATTTCTTTTCTGAAGGGTGAGGAGTATTTGCTGTATGTCTCGCTTATATCAATGGAGTCGGGAATACTTAAGGGGCGAGTGCTTAAAAGTAAAAGACTTGATGAGTGTTGGGATCGCTCTTAATCGACGTTGATCGCCACGTGATCCCCAATCATAAATTGATCGAGTTCAAAGATTGGGGCTTTCTCTTTCTCATAGCTATTAACCGAGGCAATTGAAGCCTCGTCAGAGGTATGAAGAACTTTTAATTCTCCGATTTTTACCTTGTAGTTTACGCGTTTTTTATTGTCGTAAGGATTTTGAACAGAAATTATCCGATAGACATTGAGAACACTATCTTTCTTAACACCTTGGCCTTCGCCCATATTGACGTAATAATTCTTTCTGATGGTTTCATTCTCTACGCCCATACTTAGATCCTGGGCCATGCTGAAAATGACGTAGGAGCGAGCTGACACTCCGGAAGTGATGAATAAAGTGAAGATAGCTAATAATAGTTTCATTGGATCCTCGCAGGTAAATCCAACCAGCTTATCGTCACTTTAACGTGGAAGTTTAGAAAACCATAGGGCCTGAGCCCTATGGTCAGGTATTACTTACCTTCTATCTTGAGATATTTGAGACTGTTGTTGATGATATCTGAGTAGCGGTAATTTTTCAGATAATCGTGGTAAAGAATGTAGTTTCGGGAATAGTACTGCATGGCCCATGGAAGGTCAGCGTTTACAATATTCTCCATCTTCTTCATGAGTTCAGTCTTCTTGTCTCCGTCTTCCATTTCTCGTAACTGAAGGAAGAGCTTATCAAACTCAAGGTTTGAATAATTAGAAGAATTGGGCCCCGGTGGAAGATTGGCAGTCGTTAGAAGTTGCAGGACATTTTCTGCATCTGGGTAATCAAGGATCCAGCCACCCTGCCAGAATTGAAGTTCGCCATTTCGGGATTTTTCCAGGAAAGCAGGAAAAGTATTAACTCGAACTTCGATTTCGATACCCAGATTTCTTAATTCCTGCTGGATGAATTCACCCATTTGTCTTTTTCGAGTATCGGCCCCGCGAACATCATACTTCAAAGTAGGAAGTCCTTTACCATCCGGATAACCGGCCTTTTTCATATATTCCTTGGCCAAGTCCAGGTCATACTTATAAGGTAAATCCGCCGAGGGGGAGTAACCATTAACACCCGGAGGATAAATTGAATTCGCTTTTTGGGCGATATTGTAAGTAAAGAGTTCAATGAACTTATCGTTATTCACTCCATGGGCAATGGCCTTCCGAAGATTTAAATTCTTCCCGACAATCGGATCCTGCATATTGAATTGGAGCCACCAGTAAGTGAGGGTGGGAGCCGCGAAGAGATTAATTTTCTGCTCAATAATCTCTGGTTTAATTTTTCCTTCAGCAGTTAGTGCTAAAGGAAAAAGGTCTTTGGTTAGATTCACGATATCAATTTTCTTTTTTAGAAAATTGAGCCAGTCAGTTTGCGCTTCTTTTATGACGACTAAGCGGACATTAGAAACGAAAGGTAATTTGGCCCCGGCATCGGTAAGCATTTTCTTTTCATGAGCATAGCGGTCCCCTTGAGAAGGGTAGAGGCTACTGATGTAATGGTCATTCTTCTTCAGGATTACTTCTTGGGTCGGATTGTAACGGGTGATGTAATAAGCACCTGTCCCAACGTTTTCGCGTCCAAGGTCATTATTCAGGGCCTTTATGGCCTCTTCAGGAACCGGAGCTGTGAAGTTCATCGCTAACGCATAAAGGATCTGAGGATAGGGACGAATCAATTCGATTACGAGGGTGTACTCATCTGGAGAACTGACTCCTGAGATCTCTTCTTTAAAGAAAAGCTCCATGTCAGTCTGAACCTTATCTCGCCATTCATTGATTCCTTTGATTTTCTCATCAAATAACCACCAGCCTTGTGAACGTGTACCGTGGAAGGCAAGTCGTTTAATCTGATTTATGAAATCGCGTGCTTTTACTTCTCGGCCCTCTGAGAGGTAAGGGGACTTATGATATTTAATCCCCTTTTTTATTTTGAAAGTGTACTTCAATCGATCAGTTGAGATGGAGGGAAAACTTTCGGCCAGCAGCGGTCTCAGTGTGTAGGGGCGTTTATGATACTCAAATTCGTAGAGAGATTCATAAACCTGAGCGACTGCCTGGTAACAGATCTGGTCATAACAGTTTGCAGGATCAAGAGTTGAAATATCCCCAGAGAGAGAAATATCTAACTGATCTGCGTTTTTATTGTCTTTGGTACAACCTAAGATCAGAATGAGTAGGGCGAGAAAAGTTATCTTCACTTCAAAGCTCCTGTAAGTACATTGAGTAATTCTTCAATTTTAACCGCCTCACCTGAGCCTTGAGCATTATCCGGCTTACCGCCGCCGCGTCCGTTAACGATCGGCATGACCTGTTTTAAAATATCTGAACAATTAACGGACTTATTTGCTTTAGCTGTTTTCAGGATAAAAGAGACTTTGTCGTCCACAATAGTAAAGAGAAAGAGAACACCTTTTGGTTTCTTATCAACAAAGATGTCCCCAAGTTTTCTCATATTGTTAGGATCAGAGTCATTTACCTTAGCAATGGTTAACGTTAGACCATCTTTAATTTCAATTTCATTAGTAAAGAGATTCTGAGATTCAAAAACCTGAAGTTTATCATTAAGAGCTTCGATCGTTTTCACTTTCTCTCTGACATCAGCGTGAAGAGCTGAGAGTTTTTCCAACACTCTTTCTTCTTTCACGGCAAAACTCTTCTCTACTTCACTAAGTATGCGCGAACGGTTGAGTAGATAATCAATAGCAGTAGTGGAAGTAATCGCCTCAATTCTTCTTACTCCAGAAGCAAGTGAAGTCTCAAAGAGAATCTTAAATAGTCCAATCTCTCCGGTGTTAGAAACGTGAGTCCCTCCGCAAAGCTCTATTGAGAAATCTCCCATTGTGAGTACACGGACTTCGTCCCCATACTTCTCACCAAACAGGGCCATGGCACCTTTCTTGGTCGCCTCGTCTTTAGACATGTTGGTAGCAGTAACCGGCAGAGCTGTCGCAATCGCTGAATTTACCAACTCTTCCACACGAGATAGTTCCTCTGGTTTTAAAGCTTCAGAATGAGTGAAGTCAAAGCGCAGACGATCTGGACCAACTGATGAGCCCGCTTGTTTTACATGCTGGCCTAAAACTTTAATCAGGGCCGACTGAAGAAGGTGAGTTGCAGAGTGGTTTCTTTTCGTAAGTTCACGCTCTTCATGATTCACTTTCAATTTATAGGTTTCACCAACGGTTAATGCATCGGCATCTTCCGAAATGTGAACATGTAGGCCATCAACTGGTTTTTGAGTATCAGTAATTGTCGCGAGTTTTCCTTCCGAAGAATAGATCGCCCCCTTGTCACCAACCTGACCGCCACTTTCTCCGTAAAATGGAGTTTTATCGAAGACCAGATAGAACTGACCATCAATCTCTTCTTTGGCGATAAGTTTGGCTTGGCCTACAACCTCAGTGTAACCAAGGAAGATTGTATTCCCGAACTTCTCTTTGATGCCGTAGAAAGCTTTAAGATTATCTTCCTGAACTTTGAACTTGGAGTTCTTCTTAGATAATTCCTTCTGGTGTTTCATGGCAGCTTCAAAACCGGCAGAATCCAATTCCAAATTCTTCTCCCGAAGAATGACCTCGGGTAAGTCTAATGGGAAACCAAAAGTGTCATAAAGTTTAAAGGCAACTTCTCCGGAAAGTTTTCCACCAGCTTTAATCTTTGATAGTTCCTCATTGATCAGGGCGAGCCCTGTATCCAATGTCTTTCTAAATTTTTCTTCTTCTAGTTTAAGGAGTTTCTCGGCCAGAGCCGCGTTCTGAGCATTGTCCGGATATTCTTCACCCAGAGATTCCAGAACAGCTGGAATCAGTTTATAGAAACTAATTTCTTTTAAACCTAAGAGTGATAAGTGACGAACGGCCCGGCGGATGATTCGGCGAAGAACATAACCACGGCCATCATTGGAAGGGATGACCCCGTCAGTAATGAGCATGGTACAAGAGCGGATATGATCGGCCACCACGCGGAAAGAAGATTTTTCATCTTCTGATTTCGTAGTGTAGTAGTCTTTACCAGTGAGTTTCCCGATCGCTTTCATGATCGGTTCAAAAATATCAGTGTCGTAGTTGTAATACTTCCCCTGGATCACGGCAGTGACACGCTCAAGGCCCGCCCCGGTATCAACAGAAGGTTTAGGAAGAGGCTTACGTTTAATTTCATCGCCCTCTTTGTATTTTTCAAATTGCATGAAAACCAAATTCCAGATTTCAACATAGCGGCCTTCATCATCGATTTCCTGATGGCCTGCCGGAACTCCTGTAGATCTTTCTGGACCATGGTCATAGAAAATTTCAGTACACGGTCCACATGGACCCACATCTCCCATTTCCCAAAAGTTACTTTTATCTCCCAGTTTGAAAATGCGCTCACGGGGAACGCCGATGTCTTTGGCCCAAATTTCCAGAGCTTCGTCATCAGAATCATGAACAGTAACGAGTAACTTATCTTTAGGGATTTTTAGTTCCACCGTCAGAAGATCCCAGGCAAAGCGGATGGCCTCTTTTTTAAAGTAATCCCCGAATGAGAAATTCCCTAGCATCTCAAAGAACGTATGGTGGCGAGCTGTGAATCCGACATTTTCCAAATCGTTATGTTTACCGCCGGCGCGAACACATTTCTGGATAGTCACAGCACGTCGATTTGTCGGCTGTGCTTTTCCTGTGAAGAAATCTTTAAACTGGTTCATCCCCGCATTGGCGAAAAGAAGAGTAGGGTCGTTATGTGGGACAAGGCTTGATGACTTGTGTTTGTCATGGCCATGTTTAATGAAAAAATTGGAAAAAGCGTTTCTGATTTCTTGCGCGCGCATAGAGGTCCTCTTGAGTTATTTTTCTCAAAAAAGACTATCATAAATGCGCTGTGCAAGGGGAGTTAAAAATTAAAGCTCTGAGCTTCAATTGCTTCTTGTTGCATCTTCTGATCGGCTTCAAGAAGCTCAGGATTCATCCCAACCACTTCATAATTTGTGCCGCCAAAGTCACCTACCGAAACATTGTTGTTTTCGGCCAGGGTTTGTTGAGTTTCATAGCTCTCGTTTTGAGGCTCTACAGATGAGAAACGAAGTCTGGTACCTTCTAATGGACCATTAGTTAAAGTCACCATATATGAGTTTTGGTCTACTTGGTACATCATGCCTGAATAGTACTCGCCGTTTAGATCGTATTCGAAAACGTTACCAGTCATTTCAGAAAATGATACGGCCACACCTTCACCATTCGGTAGGGAAACATTGAGGTCTTCAATCACACCGCTATTGGTAGAGAGAGAACCACTAAACTGTGTATTAGTTAAGCCTTGTTGCCATTTCTTTGGATTAATAACTTCTACTAGTGACAGAGTTAATTCTTCCTGGACTGCTGCCTGTGGAATAATTTCCACTGGGGCCGGAGCTTCTGCTTTGGCCACTTTTTCAAGAAGAGGGGCCATTTTAGGAGAAGCAATCGGAGAAGGAGCAAGTTTTTTCCAAGTCGTTACAGCAGCCACTTCACGACCCTTAACTGTTACTCCATACATTTCGTCCAGACGCTTTACGAACTTTACTTCTGAACCGGAAAGATGCGATTCCGAATTAATAACAACCGCATTATAGGTACCTGTGAGAACGAAAAGTCCTGCGGCCACGAATGCAAATGCTTTATTCTTGTTATTCCAGTTCATAGTAATCTCCTGTGCCTTTCTATAAGCAAGGTGAATGCCAAAAACTGGAATCCTAAGTTACTGTTTTAGTGGATGAGAATGACCAAAATTTTAGCACTGTCTAATTATTGGCCACATTCTGCTTAGGAATGCATGTTTTAACGATGGTGGAATTGATACGGCCCATTTCCTTCGTTTCCTCTAAATAAGGCGTAAAATCGCCATAATGATCATGAGTGAAGTGAGTGTTGCCGTAGCGGTATCGATAAAAATTGGTCGCTCTTGGATAGTTACTGTCCAGGACTTCCAGTAGGTAGCCATTCTCTTCTGGCTTCACATTCACCACCAGCCAGGCGTGAGCAGTAATCCCTTTAATCTGAAGCTTCTGGTAGGCGATATTGCCTCTAATCTCAACCTCACGATAAAGTTCATCCATAAGAGTTTTTAACTTATCAGCACTTACAATTGAATTTCCCCTTAAACCTCTAATCCAAGCAAATTTAGCGCCATCAGCGATTTGCCAAGCCTCAAGTTCGGCTTGAATAAGATCATGATAAGCTCTGCTAAATTCTACAAAATGGTTGAAGCCTGGGATGATGACCACTTCTTTAGCGGCCCTTAATTTTTTGATGATTTCTATGGCTTCTTCGGTGGAAGGTTTTCTAAACTCCGGTCGGAATATGGTTAAATAGAGAGAATTACGCTGAAAGCGTGAATGCCACCAACAAACTCCACCGTTCCCAATTCCTCCATAGTTTCGGAAAGACATGAGATTATCGCTATTTCGAGTGAGATCTTTGGCAAATTCAGAAGTCGTGCGATCGGTACAGAATTCTTTTAAGCTATTGGAAGGATTGAAGGCCATACTTTTATAGGAAGTTAGAAGAGTAGCAAAAATAAGGGCATAACGTAGTGTAGTTCTCATGGTCTAACTCCTTTACTGAAATCTGCTTTTTATTTAAACAGATTCAAGGAGTATCAGAGGGAGAGTTGTAAAAAAGATAAGCGGTGTTTAATTAATAGTCACTTGATTGGCCGGCCAGATACTTATTAAGATGGATCTTAGCCTCGGAATAATCATGGCCTTTAGAGATAAGAAATCTCATAACTTTGTCTTTGAGTTTCTGTTTTTCAGCAAAATCAGTTGGAATTTCTTTTGAACGCAACTTTTTAGCGATGAGTTTTTCTACACTGTCCTGGTCAGTAAAACCCAGCTCATCTTCTGCCTGACGAAATTCTTCTGAGGTGAACTCTAGTTTTTCCAGAGAACCACGTTTTCTAATTTTATCTTCGGCTTCGCCCTTGATCATCCATTTACGAATGAAGAGCCTGCGATAATTCTCTTCTCTTAAGAGTCCGCGAGATTTTAAAGCAGCAATAACTTCATCAACCTCGTGGGGCAGATTATCTTTTTTCGAGCGGAGCTTTTGCTTCAGTTTAAATTCTGAATAATCTTGTCGCGCTAAAAGATGAATGGAGTAATTGTAGATTCGTTGATTCATTAGCTTATTGGTGAAAGTAAAAGGGCCACCGAAGTGGCCCTTTTGGCTTATTATTGAACTTTTGCTTTAGCTTTTGCCGGAGCTTTCTCTTCTTTAATCTCACCTGTTGTCATATCAACATTGGCAGTTGTTTCCGCACCTTTAGTAATCCCGTGCTTCACGAGAACTTTCTGGCGAATCTCTGTCATAATCTCAGGGTTCGTTCTTAGGAACTCTTTAGAAGCTTCACGGCCTTGGCCTAGTTTAGAATTGTTATAAGAATACCAAGCACCAGCTTTTTCTACGATACCTTCAGAAGCCGCAACATCAAGAAGATCGCCTTCTTTAGAAATACCAGCACCGTACATGATATCAAATTCAACTTCACGGAAAGGAGGAGCTACTTTGTTCTTAACAATTTTAACTCTGGTACGGTTACCAATAACTTCTTCACCATCTTTAAGAGCACCAGTACGACGGATATCCATACGAACTGAAGCGTAGAATTTAAGAGCGTTACCACCAGTAGTTGTTTCAGGGTTACCGAACATCACACCGATTTTCATACGAAGTTGGTTAATAAAAATAACAGTACAGTTAGAGCGTGAGATTGAACCAGTAAGTTTACGAAGAGCTTGAGACATAAGTCTTGCTTGTAGACCCATGTGAGAGTCTCCCATATCACCTTCAAGTTCAGCCTTCGGAGTAAGAGCAGCAACTGAGTCTACGATAAGTAGGTTAACTGCGCCTGAACGAACAAGCATATCAGTGATCTCTAGAGCTTGCTCACCAGAGTCCGGCTGAGAGATTAAAGTATTAGGGATATCAACACCTAGTTTTTCTGCATAAACAGTATCAAGCGCGTGCTCAGCATCGATGAAAGCCACTGTTCCACCAGCTTTTTGGCATTCAGCTGCGATATGAAGAGTCAGAGTTGTTTTACCAGAAGATTCAGGTCCATAAATTTCGATGATACGGCCTTGTGGAATACCACCAACACCTAGGGCCAGGTCAATTCCAAGTGAGCCAGTTGAGATGGCCGGAATTTTTTCAGCTGCAGAAGTTGAGTCCAGGCGCATGATCGCACCTTTACCAAATTGCTTCTCAATTGTGGACAAGGCCAAATCGAGGGCTTTTTTCTTGTTAGCAGCATCAGTGGCGTTAACGTGATTTAAAGACATGAGGTTCTCCTTCGCTCTTGCAAAAAAACGGTTATGAAGGTGCGTGTTATATATTCAAGCTAACACCGCCCTTCGTTTTCGACAACGGGAAATCTGCAATTTTTACGGAAAAATTACGGAAGGGTAAAGATTTGATATATTTAGGTGATTCTTGTGTTGCGTTAGAAAAATTTCACCATCAAAAGGGTAAAAATTCCCGCAAAGATACCACTGACGACGTCATCAGTGATGGTTCCCACGCCATGCTCTAAACGGTCAAAGTAAGAGGCGGGCCACAACTTCACAATGTCAAAAAAGCGAAAGGATCCGAAGACTAGAAAGAGGGTAGGAAAATCGACCGTCATAACAAAACTCCAGGTAATCAGCATCCCAATGACTTCGTCGATGACGATCCATTGTGGGTCATGGAGGTGATATTTCTTCTGAATCTTCTCAGTAATAAGGACCGAGAGAATATAAAGAACTGCAATAAAAGTAATTAAATAGTAAATATTTATTTGCAGGTGATGAAGTAGATAGATAAGTGGAATAGTAGCAAGACTTCCCATTGTTC
>JAEYUK010000227.1 GCA_023432655.1 Pseudomonadota bacterium
AGTCGGCAAGACCTCGGTGTTCTTCTTTTTCGGCAAATCCTAATCCGTTAATGAAGGATTCAAGATTTAATGTCGAGGCTTCCGGAAACAAGAGGGCCAGATAGTATAAAGAATCATGATAACTCTCACGTCCAGTTGGAGAAGGAATTTTATCGAAGTAACGCTTTAAAAAACTCTCTTCAAAGCTCGCGTTATGGGCCAGTAAAGCATGGGACTCAAGGGTCAGAAGGTCATGTTCAACCTGAGACCATAAGGGAGCTTTTTTCAATTGCTCATTCGTAATCCCAGTTAACTTGGTAATGAATGAAGAAACAGAATTTTCTGGTCGGACTAGCGAGGAATAAGTGCGAACAAGCTTCGTTCCTTCAAACTGTAAAAATCCTAAATCGATGATTTCATCAGTCGCAGGATGGACACCAGTAGTTTCGATATCAATAGCGGCCCAGGATCCAAGTCCCATCAGTCGTCCTTTATGCAAAGTGGCATTGAGGGTCTTACCATAAATTAATAGGCAGACTTTCGTCAATTATGCTAACTTGCATTATAAAAGACTATTTCAAAGAGGAATTATGGAGACCTGGTTAATGCAAACCCAATCATTTTGCATCGTATTGCTTATGATGGTGGGAATTCTCTTTAGAAGACGTCGCCAATTGCATGTAAAAATCATGAGTCTCGCTATCATTTGGGACGTCATTCTTATTCTTCAAGTTGAACTCAGTCGTTCGGCCATCCTCAAGGCGACCAACGTTGTAAAAAACTCAATGATCTTAAATATCCACGTCAGTCTGGCGATTGCCACAGTCGTGCTTTACGGGTTTATGATATATACTGGTCGAAAAATGCTCGCGAACGAACCTGGTGTCAGAGCAAAGCATAAAGTTTTAGGCTACACTACCTTCATTCTTCGCGTTCTGACCCTGGTAACTAGTTTTTGGGCCGTAACATCAAAAGGTTGATCATGAGTGATTTTAAATTTGTTGAGGACATCATTAAGGCCGGACTTCCCGATGCGGAAGTGATGGTTGAAGACATGACGGGCACCCGTGACCATCTTGATATCACTGTCGTGAGTGATGCCTTCAAAGGTAAAATGCTCTTTGAACAGCACCAGATGCTCATGACCCTTTTAAAAGATGAGTTAAAACAAAGAATTCATGCGGTAAAACTGCAAACTTATACAAAAGAAAAATTTCAAAATAAATAAGAGGTCTTTATGTCATTTAATGTTCTAAACAACGAAGTTTCGGAAATTGAATCAGCAGATAAGTCAAAAGAGCTGGCCGAACAAATCCAAGGTCTATTAAGCAGCTCTAAAATTGTACTCTTTATGAAGGGAAATTCTGAAATGCCTCAGTGTGGTTTTTCTGCCAACTCTGTGGCGATCTTAAAACACCTGGCAGTTCCTTTTAAAACTTTCAATATTCTCAATGATCCGGAAATCCGTCAGGGTCTTAAAGATTTTTCTAACTGGCCAACTTATCCTCAGCTTTACGTAAATGGGAAACTGATTGGTGGAAACGATATTATCACTGAGATGTATCAATCCGGTGAACTACAAGAATATTTAAAGAATAATTAATTTATGAAAAGAGTTATTGGAAGACTCAATCCTCAAGACAAAAATGTAAACATCTGGGGCGCAGGCTTCTCCGGCCTGGTCCTGGGTTACTACTTGAAAGAGCTGGGCTATAAGGTCACGATATTCGAACGCTCAAATAAAGTTGGCGGAAAGATACACACTAAAAAGACTCAAAATGGTCTCGTCGAAACAGGTGCCAACGCGCTCTATATGAACGCAGACGGGATGGATCTCCTGAAGCATCTTCAACTGACTCCTCTTCCTGCCTCGAAGAAGCTTAAACGCCTGCTCCTGATAGATGGAAAACTCCAGCGTCCGATGCAGCTTAGCATTCTTTCAAAAATAGCTCTGAATGCTCATAAAAAACCACCTCTCATTTCAGACGGTCTCACCGTAGCTGATTTCTTCCGACCATTGATAGGCGAAACGAATATCCGGAATTTTCTAAGTCCTGCACTAGGTGGAATTTATGCCACTCCTTCGGAAAATCTTCATTTTAAATCAGTTTTCTATGAACTTTCCCGTATAGCTCAATTTAACTCTTACTGGGATTTCTTTGGCCTCATACTAAAACTTCAAAAGGCCAAGCCTCGCCTGGAAGTTACCGGTTCTGTAAGTTTTGAAGGCGGAATGCAAACCTTCATCAATCGTCTGGCCGAGCACTTATCGGCAGAGATTAAGCTTAACCACAAAGAAAGTTTTAAAATCAAAGGTAACACCGTCATTTGTACTGATGCCCTTACAGCAGCAGAGTTACTTAAAGAGATTAAACCTGAATTTAGTACTGAGCTTTCAAGAATAAAATATCAGGCCTTGTGTAGCACCACTGTTTTCACGAAGCACGAGATCAAACCCGTTCAAAAAGCTTTTGGGGCCCTGATGCCTCTTCAAAACGGGCTAAACTCCATCGGAGTCCTTAACAACAAGGCCATCTTTCCTTCAAATAATGAGAATGTGTATTCCTACACATTTATCTCCCGCTCTAAATCCAGCGAGAATCAAATCAAGGATGATATCAAATCGATTTCTCCCAACTTTGAACTTGCTGACATTGAACATATGGAAATTAACCACTGGGAAACAGCTATTCCGGTATATGACATCCAAAGACATCTAAGTATTAAGAAACTTCATCTTCTGGGGAAGACAGAAGACAACTTTGCTATTTTTGGTAACTACGTTGCTGGTATTTCGCTAAGAGAAATGATCTCAGCTGCAAAAAACTTCGCACATAATCCGATTGATTACAGGGAGGATTAGATGACGAACCCTTCAGAATTTCCTTACTTGCATGGTTTTTCAGAGAAAGAACAAGCTCGTCTACGAGCTCAAGCTGAATTTGCGGAATACACTATTTTCCAAAATATCGATTTTTCACATGCTAAAAAAATTCTTGAAGTGGGTTCTGGGGTAGGAGCTCAGACGGAGATTCTTCTACGCCGTTTTCCTAAGGCCCATGTCACGGGTGTTGATCTTAATGAAAAACAAATTGCGGCTGCCCAGAGCTATCTCGCCTCCTTCCCAGGGGCCAGCGGTCGTTATGAATTTCATCAGATGAGTGCCGATAATTTAAACTTCGAAGCTCAAAGTTTTGATGCTGCCTACTTATGCTGGATTCTTGAGCACGTACCAAACCCGGCCCAGGTTCTAAGTGAAGTTCGCCGAGTTTTGCGCCCCGGTTCAGAAGTTATTGTAACAGAAGTGATGAATTCCTCATTCTTTCTTGATCCCTATTCACCGAATGTCTGGAAGTATTGGATGGCCTTCAATGACTATCAATACGATCACGCAGGTGACCCTTTCATAGGTGCTAAACTTGGAAACCTTCTTACTCAAGTTGGTTACCATCAAGTAAAAACCGAAGTAAAAACCTGGCATTTTGACAATCGTAGACCCGCACTCAGAAAGCACGCCATTCACTTTTGGACTGACCTTCTTCTATCAGCTGCTGATCAATTGGTAGCAGAAAATTATGTGGAAGCGGAAGTCGTCACCAAGGCCAGAGAAGAATTGGGTCGTGTGGCCAACGACCCCAATGCTGTTTTCCTGTATTCTTTTATGCAGGCCCGAGGACAGGTCTATTTCTAGAAGTCTGCAAGTAGATCTTCAAGTCGCATAATTGCATTCATTCTGCCATTACCGTCAGATAAGAAATCAACTTTATCAAGTCCCAGCCCTCTTAGCTCTGGAATGTTGAGTGATACGAGATCTTTTTGACTTAGAGACACAAGTTTTTCACGGATTATTTTGGCAACCTTGCCCTGGAAACGAGGAATGTCCTGAACGGTACTGATGAGATTTTCATCTGGACGCCCATAAATAAGGGTCTCATCTGAAACATCTACATCGTTTAAACGAACAATCACTGCCGGTGTATCACCATTGTTCTCAACTCTAACCGAGATGTCTAAAACCAGGGGTAATCTAATCTGCTGAGAGCCCGTAATAAATTTTTCCATTCTAGAAGGCTTATAGATCACATCCATCAGTAACGTTCCAGTCTCACCTCTTTTATCCATTCTCATAATGACTTTATTTGGCCCGAGCTCAACATTGGCCTTTTTTAGCGCTTCATCAAAGAAGCCAGCATCGTAAGTCGCCACTAATAGCTTATTAAGGTAGTCTTCCGAAATACTGGCCACGATGTTAGCATCCCCAACCGTCATGAGGTCTTTCATCACCTCAACTGAATCGGCATGAATCGCAGGAGTGATTCTTGTTTCCGATGTTTTTGTAACTTTGCTGTGAATACAGTTTTTCTGCAAAGACTTAAATTTCTGACTAGTACAGAAGTCTCCCGGAAGGTTAACCTCAATATTGTCTCCAGACGCCGCTGTAGTGAACTTAGCAATGGTAAACTGGCTCTGGATGGTATCAGAGGTGATCCAGTGTTCTTTATTAATTTTTAAGGCCGCCAGCGCTTTAGAGACCGCAACTTCAGTATTATTCTGTAAAGCTTGTGCAGCCTGAGCAAGAATAAGTTCTTTAATGGCCGAACGATTACGATCAATCAATTGCTCAATTTTTTCCGGTGAAAAGTTAATCGTTTTATTTCCGATTTTAAGGCTCACTTCCGGAATAATAATTCTTTCATAATCCAGTAGGATATCACGGGATTTAGATACGAGACCCTTTGCTAGTTTATTGAAGTTTGCTTCCTGAATATTTAATTTAAAAAAGTCTTTTTGATCCTGAATTTTGATTTGAGTATAGAAGTTTATCAAGTCATCGTGGTATGCACGGATAAAAGGCTTAATAACCTCAACCTTAAAAATCGGAGAAGCTTTTGGATTGGCCCCAGGTATCATGAGAGAAAGAGAAATTTTGTCCGCGGCCAGGGTAATTTCTGAAGCTGAAAACTCTGACCCCATGATAAGACCATCAGCAACAGCTCTACTTCCTTTCAGATTCGTTTTAAAGCCTTTTACATCGTATGAGAGATTATCCAGCCAGACTTTAGTTTCTGACTTAACCATTTGAAGTCCCACAGCATTACCGAAGCTTTGAACAAAAGACCTAGAAGAAGCCGGTAAAAGGTCCCCAATAGTCGCTTCAGTAATCATGATCGATCCATCAAGCTTGCGACTAAAAGGATCACTCATTTTATTGTTCTTAAGTAACGTCTGAAATTTCGAAATGAGAACACTAGACCAGTCATAGTCTAACTTTGAATCGATAATAATATCAGGAGATTTAAAAGTCTCTGCTCCCAATTGTGTTACGAAAGTTAAGGCCAGAACAATTCCAGTTAATTTTTTCATAAGCAACTCTTATCTTTTGTTCGGGTTTAAGCTGTTAAATTTAATATCGACAACATCCAGACTCATTAAGAGGTAAGAAGCCTGATTAATTGAAATCGACTTCGGAAGGAACTCAACTCCACCTTGATTCAAGAACTTGGTAAGATCAACGCTATAAGTTTTATTCGTGTGTGGCTCAAGGGAACCTCGTAACTGATCCATAATACCTGTTTTAACAAGCTCACTGGTTTTAGGAACATTGGTTGGATAGTTGAACCGATTAGGAAGTTCAGCGTAGTTAAATGGAGACAGTACTCTGAGATCAATTCCTGTTCCACCATTGGCCATTTTTTTGAACATTGGAATGACTTCCACTTCAATAGGAAAATAAATCACTGAGTCGTTATTATTGCGTTCAAGAAAAACAGCGATCCAATTTGTAAACCACTGTGCAATTCCTTTCGACTCAAGCTTTTTCAAATCAACCTGAGCATTCACTACTGCCACGAGGCTCTTATCACCATTAAAATGCATTTTTACATTACGAATGGAAATTCCAGGTACAGGTGCAGCCGCTTCCAGAACTTCCTGAAAAAGACCAGTGGAATTCACAACATCCAGAGCTCCATTGATAAGCGGCTCAGAAATTGCGAGATTGATATCATTATTACGATGAGGATCAAGATTTAACTTAGGCAATTGGCGGAAAGAGTTCCCTAAAGTATTCCGGAAATTAAGACCACGACCATTGAGGATTAAATTCACAAGACCTGATAATTCAACGTCTTTATTTCCCGGTGTAGAAATTTTATTAAGAGCAATTCCTACCTGAGCACTTCTGATAACCTCTGAAATCTGCCCCATCATAGTGCTGATAGGATCATTTCTCTTTTGATAAAGGGTTAAATGTGAGCGAATATATCCTCCCTCAGGCGGACGAGCATAGCTTAGAAATTCATCAAACTTAACCGGCATATCTTTACGATAAACCTGGTAAGCAGTAGCAACTTCAGCATTAACCAGATAAACGTTAAGCATCTCGACTAAGTCCCCGGCCACGAAATCGGCCACGAAGCTCAGAAGTTTTTTAGATAAGAATCCTTTGTATTTAAGAATTTCATTTTTTAAGCGAGACGTATCAAGCTCTGTCTCCTGGCCATTAATAACGATCGCCACTCTAGGAACTTCCACAGATTTAAAATTAACATCAAGATTAGGAGCTGTTCTTGATTCAAGATTGGTACTTACCGACTTAACTTTTACCCGGGCCACTTGCCCATCAGTTCTAAGGTTCAAGACAGCGTTTACGATAACAGGACGTGATGTCGTCCTGATCTTTACCTGGTTTAGAGAAGCTTTAAGGCCACTCCCACAGTTATTGGAATTTCTGGCCTTATCTTCACACAGGCTTAGTTTCGCACCATCTACACTGATCTGAGGTAAATTCAATGTTAGACGTAAATCAAAACCGTTATCGCTTGAATTCAAAATTTCCATTCTTAAACTTTTCTGATCCACATCACCACTAACCTTAATGTCAGTTGTATTGAGATAGAAGGTCACATCTTTATTCAGGTTAAGATCACTGATCTCATTTACAACCGGAATAATGGGATTTGAAGTTAGCTGAGCTTTAGGAATAACGAATCGATAGGTATTCCTAGGGATAACAACAGTCCGACTCTCTTTAGTTGCGGTGTTGTACTGAATGGCCATGCGAAGGATCTTCATCATTCCTTGTTCATTAATCCGTAATGCCACTTGCTCCTGGGCAAAGACTTGAGTAACAAAAAGGGAAAGAGTAAGTACCAGTTGCCATGCCTTCATGGGAACTCCTAAATAAAAGGTTTATTAGGAATTCTGCAATCCACGGGCCAAGTGTATACTCGTGTTAAAACGAACGTATCCCTCGCCCTATGTATGAATTTTCGACAGAGGTGTTTAAATTTTAGACAGATTGAGACTAGGAAAGAGACCTTAAGTAAGCGTCTTTGATTTCATGCCAGAGATGGGTATCTTTCTTTTTACTAAGGAGTTCCCAGCGATTGAACTTTTCAATTTCAACTATGAGCTCGGAAGTTTTCCAAAGCTTTGAACTACTTTGAAGTTCTTTGTCATACTGGTTTAGACGTGGCTTGCCGGCCAGATAGCTGGTGTCGCACATTTTAATTAAATGGGACTGCATAAAATTAAAGAGTCCTCTCGCTTTCTCGAAATCCCCTAGAAGCTGTACCAGTTTTTCAAAAAATTCTTTATTCTTTTTACGAGCAACTAGTGAGGCAAGCTGGAATTGATCCATTCTCTCCAAAGTCAAAAGGTCTTTAACGTCTGCAAGGCCCACTTCCGAGGCCGATGGATGATTCAATTTAATAAGACAGCAAGAATTATAAAAGCTTCCAAGATTATTCTCTAAAGCATCAAGCATCCAGGATTTAGCTTCATAACTCAGAGGAAGCCTTAGATGAGCGCATACAAAATCCAAAAGCTTGTTCAGTTCCCAGAAACGTGGAGCCTCAATGACTAAGGTCTGGATCTTTCCATCCTTCACTAGCTTTTTCCAGGTCGCTTGTTCATTTTCAAAACTTAAAATAAGAAATCTTCCAGTGATATCCAACTGAGACATTGTCTCCAGGATATCGGCCGGTAAATCATGGGCCTGATGTATGAAAAAACTTTCTGTGTTACCAAAAAGGCTCAAGGTTTGAAATTCTTCTTCCAGCCATTCTTTCGTCACTTCCGAAGCCATTTTGTAGTGAATAATTTTATCAGTAAGGCCCCGAGTGAGATAATCTTTAACGAGCTTTAGACAGACAGGATCGAAGGTATTCAGAGCAAGTATGCCCTCAAAAGAGTTTAGAGTGTCTCTTTTATAAGAAGAAAAGAAATCCCAGATTTGCCATTTAGAATGCATAGAGAATCATATCCCTAACGGAATTTGCTGCTTGTTCGGCCAGCGACTTCACGATCTTTCTTTGCACACCCTGGTTCTGAGTCGCAACCACTTGAGTGCCGGCCCCATCCATCACTTCTCTAGTATATTGAATGCGAAGAGGAATAACTTCATTAAAGATGATCTTAGAAGTTGATTTAATCTGATCACCAAAACCGGATTTAAGGAGGGCCAGTTCTTCTTCAGTAGGTTTTTTGATCACAATCATATGAAGATACAGTGAGACATCTGAGGTCCCCGGAATGTAAAACTTCCGTCGGGTTCCACCCAGAGATGTTTGGGCCCTTTCCTGAGCAACCCTTAGGTTGGAGGGTCTGATCGTCTCTGCCATTTTTTCTGGAGACTTCACAATCCCAATCATGACAGCATCGGCCTTACTTTTGTAGCCATTGATCAGCTTCAGGCGACTAAAGCCAGTCAGCAAACGATAAGTTTCACGTGTAAATTCTGCCTGAACTTCAGGTAAGTTCGAATAGTTATAGAACATAGGAACAGAAAGACTCTGTATACCATATTGGGCCAGCGGATTATCCTGCTGGGAAAAACGATAGCCACTACACGAAGTGAGTAGCAATAAAAATATTAACCTTAGCATCATTATTCTATATCATGGACAAGGGGGAAGAGCTAGGTTACTCAATATAAATGACGTTCAAAAAAATCAATTTCAATGGATTAAATTACAAGGAGTTGGACCGTTTTGGGTCTCATGACTTAAAGCGTGAAAACCTCCATTCTTTTTATCAAACTTTTGATTTTCTCCAATTGATTAATAAGTGGCCTGAGATTGTGGGGCCTAAATTATCCGGTGTCACCTCTCCTCTTAAAATTAAAAGTGATTCTCTTTTTATTATGGCAAAACACGCCAGCTACTCTCATCAACTCTCGTTTCTGGGTGAGGAAATAAAGACTGAAATTTTCAAAGTTTTCCCTCAGTTAAAACCAGTCATAAAAAAACTCGTCTTCCAAACCCAGGAAAATTATTTCAACCAACAAGCATCTGTTGAAGAAGTAAAAAAGACTCCACCGGCCCCCAAGCTTCATCCTCAATCACCTCAATATAAAATCCTTAAAATGGAAGCCGACAGGCTTTTTGCAGGAGTTGAAGACCAGGAACTAAAAGAAATACTGACTTCTATTTTTATCCAATCCCGCTAGCTTCTTGCGGAAGAGTGATTTCCAGAAAGATGAGGTCCCTATCCGGGACGTAAGAAACGATAAGTACTCCACTATTTTTTATAACCTCTTTCAGGATTAAAAGATCATTCTTAATAACCATGAAGGCCCGTCCTCCAGGCTCCAGAGCACTTTCTATGCAGTTCAAAAGAATGGCCCAGTTATCTTTTACGAATGAGCGCGCCAATTCCCGGCGCCGATCTTTATTGGGTTGTCCGTGACCAGGTAGGTAATAAGGAGGATTACACACTACTAATTCATATTTTCTATCAGGTTTCCACTCTCCGAATGAGGCCTGGATGATTTCACAGTCAAGAAGGACTTTCAGTTGATGCTCACGATTGAGTTGTAAATGAGAGAAATATTCTTTCTGATATTCTACTAAGGTCAAAACTTCTGGTTTTTGATGGTTGGCGATTTCAATGCCAATGACCCCACATCCTGCACCGAGATCAAGAATCGAAGTGACAACTATCCCCTTCTCCTTAATGAACTTCACTAGTCGGAGCGAGTCTTCGTTAAAGCGGTAAAAATCAGGTTGGGAATAATCATTCATGATATGCCTTTAAGGCTCCGTGATGTGCTTAATCGCCTTGTCTACCAGCTCCTGATTGATGTCACCTAACTCAATCAGTTTATAGAGTCCCATCATGAAGTCATGAGGCCGATTTAAGCTCTCTTTCAAAAAAGGTCTTCTACCAGGCAAGAAACTCTTCCCATGTTTCTTAGAAAAAGAATCTGCAAGTCGCTCATTATCCATGAGATAGATAAACCACAACTGGTCTTCCTTCTCAATCCTAAGAAGTTCTGGATTCATGGCTTCGGAAATGAGCGGATCAATATCAATAAAAGGCCAGAACCAGTAGGATTGTTCCTGAAGGGGGAAATTCTTTATATTTCTCAAAGAATTGATACGGGCACTCTCACTGAGATTTAAAAGCCTCAAATAATGAACCAATGAAGAAGCTAGTTTTTCTGTATAGGCAAGCTGCAAGGAAGATTCAACTTCTGTCGTATCAACAGTTCCAGCTATCTGTAACAGTGTCGGGTCATTATAATAGTTTAAAAAATAAAGGATCAGTAGTTCAAAGGTTCGGCGATCGGCCGGATGTTTTGAAAGACGTCTAACCAACTGAGGCATCATCTCTATGGCAAGCTGATGATAAAAACTCTTCGTGGTCTCGACCTTAGACCAATTCTCCCGGGGGGGAGACTGGATGATGCTTCTTAAAATATTATCTGAGCGCGCGATATTCCCAATGATCAGATACAAGTATGATTTCAACATTTTCTCAGGCAGAGATTTTTCAGGAATTTCATGGATAATTTCAATAATCTGACTTTTAACCTTGCTGTCTGTAATCAGGTTGAGCTGAGAGTTCAATAGCTCGGTCAGAGTCATTTGAATTAACTGATTTTCTTTAGTTGGAGTACGGCTTTGTGACATCCACTTCATCCAAGTCTTCACCGGATGTTGATCAGGAAGATTTAAGAAACAGTCCCTCAATTTAATCAGAAACTTTTCATTCACAACCTCAGGAGGATAAAGAGTGATCCCAAGTTGATAGATGTGATTATTCAAATCAGCACAAACAAGCTCTTCAATGTTAAAGGAGCTGGTAACTTTGAAACCATCTAGCCCCGTTGTGAGGGAGAAAATGACTTTCTCGAGCGCAATACTGCTATCTAATAGCTTTTTTTTTTGAGGAAGACTTTCCTGAGCGTGTGCCGAACTGATGATGGAGACAGAGGTCATTTCACCCTGAAAAACGGACCGGATAATCGTTTTTCGAAAATAGACCAGTAAGAAGAGAAAGATAAATCCCAGAATACCAATGTATTTTAAATAATTCTGTTTGGTTAAAGGGTGAACCTGGGCCGAGTGCGGAGC
>JAEYUK010000243.1 GCA_023432655.1 Pseudomonadota bacterium
GATGAGAAGTGCTTTTGAAGCTCAGGACACTCCTCACTTAAGAGTCTCATATCGCCCTGAAAATCTTTGAGAAGAATACCTGTGGGAATATTGTTTTTTAGTTTTACAACAATATTTTGCCCGTGAGCAACAAGGCCCACCCCATAATTTATTTGTAAGTGGTAGAGGGGAAGAATGACAACTTCAAAGTACCTTTTGAGCCACTCTTCATAAGTTATTTGAGAGAGCCGAACAAATTCACCTATCAGAGATTTTTTTTGCTGGTCTTGATGCATGAGAGCTGCCGCTAGAATAGTTTTTTCATCTTCTTTTAGTTTACTCGTAGTGGATTCGCGCCAAACAACCCCGAGAAATTCGTGATAACGGTATGGCGCGTTTTTAATATCAGCGTAGTCTGGATGAATAAGGGCCATTCCATATGATTCTTTTAAGACTTGGGTGTCGGCATCTTTGAGGAAACTATCTTGCTCACAGATTCTGGAAAGTATTTGAGATATTTCCGGGCCCTGCGAGATGGTTTTGGCCGGAAGGCCACGGATAGAGGAGGTATTTAGAATTGACAATGGAACTTTAATGTCCTTTTTCTCTGGTCGAGAAATGTTAGATAGAGTTCGAAGTGATATTTGGGGGCGATAGAGATCGCCATGTTGACCAAGATAGATGATTTGCTTTTTTTCCAGGAGTCCAACATACTGGATTGAAATATAGCGATCCCATTGCCAGGGATGAACAGGCATGTAGACATAATACCCGTCTAGATATTTGAAGTTTGAGATAAAAATTTCCTTCTCATCATCTTTAAAAGACTCATCCAAAATTTCATATCCAGGCACAATACCCTGAATTAAATCTTTTTTTACGGCCAGCCATACTAGCTGAAAACTTTTACCACTTTCTGGAGCATAGTCTTCTAGTGATTTTTTATCCCAACCGATTCTACCTTTGTTCAGTAAGATTTTAGGATGTCCATTAAGAAAACCTTGGATCTCTACATCTTTTAACCCTGTCATGAGACTTGCACTCATTTGAGAGTTCTTTTCCAATAGAATCAGGTCTTGATGAAGCGTATTATGCATTTCTTCCAGAAATTGGCCTAGGGTGATATCGGACATTTCTGTTTCAGATTTTGAATCGATAAAAAAACGAGCAGCACTTGAAACACTTAGACCATCACGTTTTAAAGAATCGGGATCTACCCTTAAATGCTCCCAGACAGTCATCCATCCTTTAAATGTATACGAAACTCCTGATTTCAATTGAAGAGTCCATTCTTCATCCTTTAATGTAGGAAGGAGAAGTTGTTCGAATGTGAGTTCTCCAATTGCTTTTGCTACCAGCGCCTGATTAACTTTGGTCCAGTTATCGCTCATAGGGCATTCCCTTGAAAAAATGCTTCGCGGGAATTTTCAAGAAGAACTGCTCTTTTATGTGGGAAATCAAAGGTTTTTACTTTTTTCCAGCCGATTGAAGCTTCAGCATACTTAAGAACTTTTTGGTTATCATGTCGGGGTTCTGCCATGACTCTTTTGGTTCGAGCTTCATCAAGGTAGAGAAGGTGAAGGGCCGACTTAGTTATGGTATCTGTAAATTTAAATCCTAAGAAGTTTCTATTGCCGATCAAGAAGTGAAAACCCCGATCATAGATATCGGAATCGTAATACGGACCTAAACGGTCTTCCCTTACCCAATACATTTCAAAGTAACCAACTGGTTCACCGTCAATTTCCACCATCATGGGAATTTGATGTGGGTCTGCAAGACCCTTTTCGATATAGGATCTAAGTTCTTCCTTTGAGGCATTTAATTCCCAAAAATGAGCAACTCGTGGTTGGTTATGCCAGTGGTGAAATGTATCGAGATCACTTATAGTGATGAGGCGGAAGGAAATCGTTTTCTTTAAGGACGGCACATATCTCCTATAGACTTCTCCTTGATAAGGGATGGGGCGAATAGGGTGACGTCTCCCGTGTGTCTCTGTCCATATTTCCGGCGGGCAGCTATACTCTTTTGAGTGATGCCACAGCAAAGGCCTCTGATAGAACTCTGAGCGCGAGAAGGCTTTCATTCCTGAGACTTCGACATCCTGTATGTCATTTAAGTGACCTAAAAGAAACTCTGCCTGGATGGCCAAGAGTGTTTCAGATTTATCTTCAGGTTGAATGAACAGTTTCCTGTCCTGAATTTCAATTTTTGAATACGATTTCTTTCCGTCACTGGTTGATATTTCACAGATTCCGTTATTCAACGAAACCGTAAATAGTTCATTTAGAGAGAGTGGAGTGTAGGTTACCGGTTCAAGAATCATAGGAAGGCCTTCATGGTAAAATGGATTAGGTATTGAAACATAAATTGCCAGGGGATTTTCTTGTGTGTTTTCGTTTACTTTCTTTAAAGTGCAAAAGAAGTTCCCTTTATGCATGAGCTCTTTATTGTGCAATAGATAATCAATAAATGATCGGTCCTGTGGATTTTCTTCTTTTAAATCGAAGAGAAAATTTTGAAATACCTGGATGAGATCTTGTTCAGCGATAGTGTTAAGCCTGGTTACAGCGCTCATGACACCTAAAACCGAATTGATAACAACGTAATATCCAAATAAGTAATGAGTAACTTCTTGTGGGAGAATGTTGCCATTCATTTCTGTAATTAGTTCTATTTCAGAACTAAAATTGTTTTTTCCCAGGTGACTAAACCCGGTTCCGTTGCAGTCTCTAAAGTAGGATCTGACCGGGCGAAAATTATCAAGTCCGATAATCATGTTTTGTTGGTGGGATCCAAGTAAAAAACCAAAATTTGCTTGGGCGAGGATCAAAGGTCTGATGGCGACTCTTAGAAACTCCTTAAACCATAAAAATCCTGCCGCTTTCACTTCCAGGTTTTCCTGATCGGCCAAGGAGTGAATAATTTTCGTCAAAGGTGCTTCACTAAAAGTTGTGTGGTTTTGAGTGAGAGCGGCAAGCACAAAGGCCGTTTCCTCTTTTCTAAAAGGATTAAACCTTGCAAGGAATAGTGTTTCTTTTAATGGTGTCCCATCATGGCCCTTAAGCCCAGCATAGACCGGTTCATGAATTACAGAAAACTCAGGAAATTGAGCCGAGTACTCCAGCCCTTTGGGATGATTAAAGACTTCATGAACCTGAAGCCCTCGATCAAGTTCACGAGTTAAGAGATGACGTATTGAATTGGTAAGCTTCACGTTCATTGAGAACTTGAGCATATATTCAGAATCTTTAAAATACAGTGTTCGCAGAGATGAGGTTGGTGTCCATTTGTTTTTAGCTGAACCGATCTTTCGGATTTTTCCTTCTAGAATGTAGTCTTTGATTTCTGTTAGCTCCAAGATGAATTTTTCCTGCCAAGGATGCATAGGAAAAGGAAGCCAACCGGGTGCAATAGTGGTTCCGGGTAAATCATTTTGAAACAGTTTAAATAGCCACTCCTTATCATTAAAAAAACGGCTTTGTTTTTCATAAAAGATCTCGGAAGAAACTTCAAACCAGGAGAGAGAGAATTCTCCTTTGGTCTCAGGCGAATAATGGATGAAATCCCACTCATTAAACTCTTCTCGCCCTTTTGGAGTTGGGTGAAGTGAATGACCTGCAAAAAGCATTTGTTCGGCCGTAATAAAATTTTGTGGTAATTGGTTTAGTTCTAGGCCTCTTCTCTCTAATATCTGAGTAATATTCGACTCGCTGTCTTTTACCCTTTGGATGAAATCAATTGTATTTTCTTTTGAGATATTCTTTTCTCGTGCAATTTTTCCTATTAAAAGCTCTAAAGCTTCATGGAAATCTATTTCAGCATCATTTATAAAAAACTTTCCCCGGTACTGATGACGTCCTAATTGTGAATAATGTGCAATGGGAATACGTAAAACTTGTTGAGGAGAAATTGGTATGATCAGATTTTTTTTATTCTGTATCTCTATCTCCCATTCAAGAATAAGTGAGTTTAATAAGGCCGTCTGAGTATGAATGCTAGCACTTTCTTTATTGTGCATAAGAAGCGCCTTTGAAATTGAGATAGGTAGCAACTGCCAGAAGGAGAGTTAAAGCTAAAGCTAGTTGATTAATACCAGAGGTTAAAAAGATTGAAGCAATTATGCCTCCAACCGCGTAACCAACAGTATTTCCCATTGAAAGAAGCCCTATGATTTTTCCCTTATAAAGTGAGTTTGACCGTTCGTGAACCAGGGCCAGATGGGCCGGATAGATGAGAGCAATTCCCATACAAATCAGACCAATGGAAACCCATAGTTGGCCTTTATGGTTTATAACTGTCAGGAGCCAGGCGCCTGTGGAAAGGCATGCTAATCCTGCGAACAGGGCTGGAGCGAATTTTTTTCGGAAAATACAAAGACTAGTAACTTGGGTTAGCGCCATGACGAGACTTCCAAAAAGGAGGACTTTTGCCATTAAAGAGGTGGCTTCGTTTCCCTCCAGGTTAAAAATATTTTCCAGGGTAAACCCAAGGCTTGAGTGAAGAATTCCTGTGTAGCTGGTTAAGAGGATTGTGACGATGAGTGGAAGTACGGTCATTTTCCCTAGTGAAAACCAGGTTCTGTTGAAAGACTCTTTTGGCGGAATGGATTTAACTTGGTTAGGCATTTTAATCAAAATAATGGCAAGCCCTAAGGAGACTACGGAAATCCCCGTGAAGAGAAAATTGAGATATTCTCCGCCAGAAAGAATGAGTAATGGACCTAAGGACCGTCCGAGATTTATGGGAAGAGAGTGAGAAATCATCGACGAGATCATGCCATTATCCATGGCCATGTCTGCTCGGGCCAATTGTGCTACAGGAACAATCCCTGATGCCAGAAGACCATAAATGACTCTACTTAGAACTAGTAAGGACAGAACTAAAATTGAATTTAATCCTGTTGCAAATAAAATTAAAAAAAGAATAAGAAGAAAAGAAAGAACCAGGCCAAATAAACCAATTGCTAAAACCGGGTATCTTCCACAGCTATCGCTTTTAGAAGCCCAATATGGAGAACCCCAAATGAAAAGGATAGTTCCTACTGCGAAAGCTCCGATTATCTGATTAAGAGGAAGAGAAAGTTTTTCAGCAAGTAAGGGAAAAAGAGTAAAGAGCATGATTTGTGTGCAGGAGAAGGCAAGCACACTCAAACTTAAGATTCGTTTTCTGAATTCGACTTTAAGGTTCATTTTGAAAAATAGGCCCTGCTAAGCAGGGCCGGAAGAGAAAATTAAAGCTTACCGCCGACAACAAAATTGATTCCTACAAGACCTGAACCACAGTATTCACCAGCATTTGGTGCCATGATTGCGAGATTGTGTGGTCTTCCGTAGTAAAGGTAATCATTGTATTCAAGAGCTGAATCCAGAACTGCTTTACCCTCAGAACACTCTGTACCGTCTGTCACTGCGAATGCTTTTGATTCAACAAAACGAATTGTTTGAGCAGCATTATCTGCGAAAAGAATTGCACTATATCGACACTCTTTACCGCTTTCTTCAAAAGAAGCAGTCAGAAGGCCATTATCAAGAGTTGCATCTGTGACCATTCTTTCAAATTTCACATTAAGGGACGCGTAGTTTGCTGGAGCTTCGGCAAGCTGGATTCCTGGAGAGCAAACGTAGCCAGTAAAATTAGCGAACCATTTGGCACCTGGAAGAGTGAGGTCACCTTCGTGAGAAAAAGCAGGGACTGTAAGTAAAGTCGTTAGAGCAACAGCAAAAATAAATTTCATAATAACTCCTAGTATGAATTAACTGACACGTGTTTGTATTATCAAACTTGCGTGTGGTCAATAGAATATTTAGGAGCTACGTTAAACTGCTTTGGCGCATTATCCTGTTGAAATTATTTAGAGGCTTGTTCTTTTTGATTCTGGTTCCTATGGC
>JAEYUK010000256.1 GCA_023432655.1 Pseudomonadota bacterium
GGTTTTTTTATGGTTGGGGCATCTTTTAAATCTTCATTCAGAAGGCCATGAAACTGAATGGTCATTTCCGGAATATCGATCAGAGGGTTGATTAACTGGTGATAAGTGGAAATTTCCCCATTTTCAGAGATTTTCACAGCAGCAATCTCGATGATCTTGTCCACCAGAGGGGAGAGACCCGTTGTTTCTAAATCCACAGCGACTAAACCTTTAGGGTAAAGGTTTAATATTGAGGTAACTTCCTCAGGCGTAATAGAGAGCTCTGAACGGGATCTTGACATAGAGTGTCTTTATAGCCCTAAAAAGCTCCCTTCGTCTAGCTAAAAACCCCCATGCTTCATTGACAAGTGCAGAGCGTAAAGTCCATGATTCCGGGACATATATAGTTCTATTGGAAACAAAAGGAAGATCCAAATGGCCAAAACATTTGATGTTGTCGTTTTAGGTGCCGGGCCTGGCGGTTATGTAGCAGCGATTCGCGCTTCTCAGTTAGGTAAAAAAGTAGCAATCATTGAGGCCGATAAACTTGGTGGCGTATGTCTTAACCGAGGCTGTATTCCTACTAAAGCTCTTCTAAAATCTGCCCACTCTGTGCATGAAGTTCAAGATCTTAAAGCTCTGGGAATCAATGTAGACCTTAAAGGTCTAGATTCAACTGTGGCGGTTAAACGTGCTAATACTATTGCTGATAACATGTCTAAAGGCATCGCCTTTTTGATGAAGAAAAACAAAATCGAAGTCATTAACGGTAAGGGTGTTTTTAAATCCGCCAAAGTATTGGAAGTCACTTCCGCTGACGGCAAAAAAGAAGAAGTTACTGCTACCAACATCATCATCGCCACAGGTGCGAAGTATCGCTCTTTCCCGGGGCTTGAGCATGATGGAAAACGTCTTCTAGGCGCTTGGGAAGCTCTTAAATTAGAAAAACTTCCTAAGTCGATCGGTATCGTTGGTGCCGGCGCTATTGGGATGGAATTTGCTTATTTCTGGAATGCCTTTGGAGTAGAGGTTCATATTTTTGAAATGCAACCAAACCTTCTTCCAATCGAAGACACTGAAGTTTCTAAAGAAGTTGAGAAGGCCTATAAAAAATACGGCATGAAAGTTTCAACTGGCATCGAAGGTGTGACCGCTAAGAACAATGGAAACGATGTGACTTTCACTGTTAAAGAAAATGGTAAGAGCACTGAATATAAATTCGAAATGGGTCTAATCGCTGTGGGTATGACAGGAAACATTGAGAACTTTGGTCTGGAAAAGGCCGGCGTACAAACTGAGCGCGGATTCATCAAAGTGAACGAAATGTATGAAACAACGACTAAAGGTGTTTACGCCATTGGTGACGTCGCTGGACCTCCGCTTCTCGCTCATGCGGCTTCTCACGAAGGTGTCGTAGCTGCTGAACACCTGGCTGGCCTTCACCCGCACGCCATCGATAAGTTAAATATTGCCGGTTGTACTTATTGTCAGCCGCAAGTGGCTTCTGTCGGGTATACTGAGCGTGCATTGAAAGAAAAAGGTATTGAATATAACGTAGGGAAGGCACCTTTCTCCGCTAACGGTAAGGCCATCGCTTCTAACGAGAATACAGGTTTCATTAAAGTTCTTACTGGTAAAAAACATGGAGAACTTCTTGGCGCTCACATCGTGGGAACCAATGCTACTGAACTTATTCACGAATACGTTCTTTTCCGTACGATGGAAGGTATTGATGAAGAAATCTTCGCAACCATCCATCCGCATCCGACTCTGGGAGAATTCCTTGGGGAAGCTGTGATGGCCGCTAAAGGTCGCGCTCTAAATTTATAAATTTTTTAAGGAGATAATGATATGGCAAAAATTGAAGTAGTAATGCCCCAAATGGGTGAGTCGATCACGACAGGGACTATTACCAAGTGGCATAAAGCCGTTGGTGAAGTGATTGAACTCGATGCGATTCTCCTTGAAATCTCAACTGATAAAGTTGAATCGGAAATTCCTTCTCCGATCCAGGGGAAGATTGTAGAGCTTCTCTATCCTGAAGGCGCAACAGTAGACGTTGGTCTTCCGATCGCTATCATTGAAGACGATATGAATGCAGAAGTTTCAACTGCTGCACCGAAGGCCGCTAAAGCTGAAGCGCCTGCTAAAACTGAAGCAGCACCTGCCGCAGCTCCAGCTCCAGCTCCTGCAGCTCAAGAAGAAGAAGGCTTCCGTTTCTATACTCCGCTCGTTAAAGCAATGGCGAAAGATGCCGGAATTTCTCTCTCTGAGCTTTCTCAGATTAAAGGTTCTGGTGCTGGCGGACGTGTGAATAAAGCTGATCTTGAAGCTTATATCGCTTCAGGCGCTAAAGGTGCTCCGGCAACTGCTGCTCCGAGAGCTCAAGCTCCGGCCCCTGCTTCAACTCCAGCTCCGGCCGGTGTTCCACAAACTCGTGGAACTGATCGTGTTGAAATCGTTGCGATGGATAACATGAGAAAGGCCATTGCAAAGAACATGGTTCTTTCAAAGCAAACTTCTCCACACGTAAACTCTATCGATGAAATCGATATGACAAATCTTGTGAAGGCCCGTAACAAAATTAAAGACGAATTCAAAAAACGTGAAGGCATTAACCTTACGTTCTCTCACTTCGTTCTTTACGCTATCGTTCAAGCATTGAAAGAGCATCCTCTAATCAACGCTTCAATTGAAGGTGATAACATTGTTATTAAAAAAGACATTCACTTAGGCTGTGCTGTTGCAACTCCGACAGGTCTGGTTGTTCCAGTCATTAAAAATGCTGGTGACTTAAATCTTACGGGCATCGCTCGTCAGCTTGATATCCTTGCTACTAAAGCTAAGTCTAAAAAACTTACGATGGATGACCTTTCTGGCGGAACTTACACGTTCACAAACAATGGTTCTTTCGGAACTCTCATTGCCACTCCAGTTATTCTTCAGCCGCAAGTTGGTATCTTCTGTACGGGTGTGATCAAGAAGCGTGTGATGGTTATGGATGACGATGCTATCGCCGTTCGCCACATGATGTACGGAACTCACACCTATGATCATCGTCTCATCGACGGTGAACTTGGTTCTAAATTCCTGGCGAGTGTTAAGCACCACCTAGAAACAATGAAACCAGAAAATTTGATCTAAATAAGTAGGCCCTCGTAAGAGGGCCTTTTTTTATTAATGCCTGATAGGTCTTTGATGCCGATGATCCCGAAAGTAATCTCTGACAACTCGTAGAACGCTTTTTTGTGAATGACTTCTTCTCCACCAATCAAAAGCTCCCCCTGCAAGAATCAGCGTTAAAATGGTGTTTAGAATATGGTCAGTTCGACCCATCTCATGAAAACCTGGAATAATTTTTATGAGGTGCGGGTCTGGATTCTGAAACCCAACGGTGGGAAGGCCAAAAGATCCGAAGATCCAACCAGACAAAGCATGGATACCGTAAAAAATGGAAAAGCCTAAAGTTGTTACAAAAGCATCTCGGCTATTATTCCTGTAACCATTGTAGGTGAGAAGTATTCCCGAAAGAAATAGGGAAAATGCATACAGCGGTCCCAGGTGAAGACCTGCAAAGGCCGGATATAAAAAACCGCACAGTCCAAGTACGATCAATACCAGACCAACTCCCAAACTAATTATTTGTGTAGAATTCTTTGGTCTCCCTTCTCCAGGGGAATGTAAGTGTATTTCATCACGCTTGGTTTTCATAAAGCCTCCTCTCCAATATCTCCTTCTATTAAGCAATTCTGAGACCAAAGAGATTGCCTTGAAATGTCGATTTTCAGGCTTCAGGAATGGTCAAGCTGCCACATAGAGGGGATTATTTCCGAGTTAAAGCTTTCCAGTTTTCTACCAGAATCTTTTCTGAACCATTTTTAAGCGGTCGATAAAAAGACTCCTTCGCTTCATGTGGAAGATAGCGCTGTTCCACCCAATTGCCAGGATAAGCGTGTGGGTATTTATAATTTTTCTTCTCTGGCGAGACGTTTGAAAGATGTCCCGGTACTTCCACGGTCGGATGTTCTTTAACGAAGTTTAAGGCTGCATCCACAGCGGTATAAACGGAATTGGACTTAGGAGAAAGGGCCATGAAAACGGTAGCGTGGGAGAGAGTGATTCGAGCTTCCGGCATGCCAATATGCTTAACGACATAGTGGGCATTAGCTGTCACCTGCAAGGCCTGAGAGTTGGCCAGCCCCACGTCTTCACTTGCGAGAATCATGAGTCTTCTCGCGATAAATTCGGGATCTTCTCCACCATCAAGCATGATAGCGAGATAAAGCAGGGCCCCGTCCGGATCTGAGCCCCGAATAGATTTAATGAAAGCTGAGATCACATCGTAGTGGCGATTGGCGTTCCGGTCATATTGACGGGCGTGCTCGAACAATTCTTTTAAAACCTGTTCTTTGTTTTTTAATTCTTCACTCTCAAAGGCCGCGAGTCTTGCTAGTTGATTTAAAGCAAAGCGGGCGTCACCATTTGAAAGGGGAGCGAGCTCTTCCACGTATTCCTGAAGCTCCGGGCGTTCAAGATCCTTCACTCCGCGCGAGAGGATCTGAACCAAATCTTTGACTTCAAGTTTTTTTAGTTCAATTAAAGAGACCCTGGATATGAGGGCCTTATTAAGAGAAGTATGCGGGTATTCCGTAGTGGCACCGATAAAAAGAAAATCTCCGTTTTCCAGATAAGGAAGAAGGGCATCCTGTTGGGACTTATTAAAGCGGTGGATCTCGTCAATGAAGAGAATCGACTCTTTTCCCAGTTCTCGCTTTCTATCCAGCATTTGCTGAATAAGTTTTTTTAATTCCGGTATGCCGCTGGTGACAGCACTAAAAACGGTGAGTTCTCTTCCAATTTTACTTGATATGATATGGGCCAGGGTGGTTTTCCCAGTGCCCGGAGGTCCCCAGAAAATCACGTGGCGGGGGCTTAAAACCAATTTATTAAGCTG
>JAEYUK010000031.1 GCA_023432655.1 Pseudomonadota bacterium
ACCTCACCTGAGACTGAAGTAAAAGAACTCGGAAGAGATAACCGGGACGCTCTTCCTACTAACCTTTATAGTAGTGTTGCTTTCAACTATAATTTTGGCGCGAAGATGAGTTTTGTTTTAATCCCACGCTTCACATTACCTTTAGGGAGTACGTCTAATCTTGAAGGTGGTGACCAGGGCCTAATTACTCTGGAAGATACTTTAGTAGGTTTTCAGGGAGTGGTTTACGCCTCTGATGATAAGAAATTTAATCTATTCATTCGTCCAGGGGTTCGTTTACCGGTGAGCCAAGGTTCTCGAAATAGTGGAAACGCTGGACTTGGTTCTTATACTCATCAAACTGACCTCCTCATCGCTCCAAGCTATACTTTTAACGACAAGTGGGAACTAGGTCTTGCTGGTCAAATCAGAACTTGGATTATTGATGATCGTTACAACTACACTCGGAATCGTTTTGGATTTTTCCCAAGTTTAACGTACACAATTGATGACGTTTCAAAAATTGCTGTTAACTATGAAGTTCTTGTTGAGAACCAACGCCGTTGGAAATCATTAAATAACAAAGTACCAGTGTATAAAGATATCTGGCAGAACGCTTATGTAGGTTATAGCCGACAAGTGACTGAGAAGTTTAATGTACAGCCATTCCTCGCCATGTACGTCAACGATACTCCGATTGATAATGATTCTTTCTGGGTAGGAGCTTACTTAAGCTACAAAATTAAATAAGACTAAGCCCCTCTCTGAGGGGCTTTTTTTTTGGCTTAAGTACCTATAATCCGAATCAAGTAGGAAAGGATTATAGTCCCCCATAACGCACTATTTACAGATGAATGCCATTTGTGATACTAGGGTTCTAGTCGTTTATTTTGTACCTTGTTCCCACCCGGATTTGTCGTCTATCAGGTCTAAGTGGTTCTCAGGGTTTGTTTTTTGAGACCATAGACCGGCCTCATACACATTCAAAATGCGCATAACAATTACTTTCTCGAAAGGAGAAAACGCATGTCATTTACTGAACTAGGACTTAAAGAGTCTTCACTCAAAGCTATCGCCAAAATGGGCTTTGATACACCTTCTGAGATTCAGACTCAGGCTATTCCTGTGCTTATGCAAGGGGATGTTGATTTCATTGGCCAGGCCCAAACCGGTTCTGGGAAAACAGCTGCTTTTGTTTTGCCACTATTAGAAAAATTAGATTTTAAGTTAAATGCTCTTCAAGCGGTTATTCTTGCTCCTACTAGAGAGCTTGCAAACCAAATTCACGAAGAGATTCAAAAGCTTTCAGCTTTTGAGCCAATTCGTTCTATGTCGGTATACGGCGGAACATCTGTTGGTCTTCAAATTAAAGATTACAAATCTAAAAAACCACAAATCATCGTTGGGACTCCTGGTCGCGTGACAGATTTAATCGAGCGCGGAGTTCTTCGTTTTGAAGAGACTAAATTTGTCATTCTGGATGAAGCCGATGAAATGCTTGATATGGGATTTTTTGATGACGTTATTGATATCATCGCAAAAGTTCCTGAGAAGAGAATCTGGATGTTCTCAGCAACTCTACCAGGCCCAATTGCAAACCTCGTGAACAAAGAATTCTCGAACCCTGTTACAGTTCGTGTAACGAAAAAAGTTCTTACCGCTGACTCGGTTGAACAAAAAGCAGTCGTCGTTCGTCGTGAAAACGGCATTGAAGCTCTTTGCCGCTACATGGACTTCTCTGATGATATGTATGCGATCATCTTCACCAGAACAAAAATTGGCGCAAAGGAATTAACTGATGAGTTGAATGCTCGCGGTTATCCAACTGATTCTCTCCATGGAGATATGGATCAAGCTGCTCGTGATATGACGATGAAGAAATTCAAAGAAAAGAAGATTAACCTTCTTGTTTGTACCGACGTTGCTGCTCGTGGGATTGATGTTAACAACCTCACTCACGTTATTAACTTTGGTCTTCCTCAGGATAACGAAGCTTATGTTCACCGTATCGGTCGTACTGGTCGTGGTGGTTCAAAAGGGATTTCTCTTTCGATCATCGAGCCAAATGAGCAAGGCCGTGTAGGGCAGATTGAAAGATTAACAAAAGCAAAAATTGAAAGAGTGTTTTTGCCAAAAGTTGAAGAGATTCGTGAAAAAATTCTCGAAAAATCTCTTAAGCGTTTCACTGATCATATTGCTAGCTTTAAAGATGAAGACGTTCTTCACTACGATACTTTTAAAGCTAAGTTTGATGAACTTGATAAAGAAGACATCATCAAGGGTATCTATGGCTTCATGTTTGAAAATACGCTTAAACGTTACCAAAAAGCTCAAGACATCGATGTGGCCGGTAGATCAGAGCGTCCACAAGGTGTACGAGTTGAATCAGGTATGCAAAGATTTTTCATTAACCTAGGTACAATGGATGGTGCTAATCCAGGTGAGCTGTTGAAGTTTGTAGCTTCCACAACGGGAATCGCCGGCCGTGATATTGGCCGCATTGAAACCAAAGAAAAGTTCGCTTTCCTTGAAGCTCCGTCACATATGACAGACGCGATCATGGCCATGAAAGGTGAGATGTTCGGTAATCGCCGAGTTTCTATCGAGCTTGCAACTGCTCCGGCCGGCGGCCGTGGCTTTGGCGGCGGCGGTGGAGGCGGTGGGTTCCGTGGTGGACCTCGTCGCGGAGGCGGCGATCGTGGGGGCAGAAGCTTCGGCGGTGGCGGTAGCCGAGGACGTTACTAGGAAAAAAGTTCTTATCCATAAGTAGTTGATAGCACTATGCTTCCTATGTTAAATTGGTTAGAATACCAATGACTTAGGCAGCATAGTGCTTAAAAATACAGGATGTATTTTTCGTGGAATTAAGAATGAATCAACCGTCTTATGACGAATATGAAGAGGTGGAATCCCCCTTTTCTTCAAATAAAACTAAAAGACCTGCAAGTCGCGATCGACTCCGTACGCGTAAAAATGTTTTTAATCGACCATTCGCCACAGATTCAACTACTGCTCCGACTTACGTAGAAACAACAGCTACCAGACGCTCTATTGGCCATGGTGACAACACCGATTTAATTGAGCATCGCCAGAGTGAACTTGGCGATACACAGATTGAATATCTTGATGAAGAAGAAGTTGAAATTGAAGAGGAAGCAGCACCTGTTCCTGCCCGTCGGCCTTCGCGCGCAACTTCTGATAAAAAGAAAGCGAAATTAAAAAAGAATCTCTTAAGTAAAATCGGTTGGTCAGTTATTGGACTTTTGGTTTTACGTCTTATTTTTATGGATCGTGGAGTGTGGGATTACTTCTCAACTGAAAGAACAATTCGTATTAAGAATGAAGAGCTAACTTCTCTTAACCGTGAGAACAACGAACTTAAAACTGAAATCTCACGCATTCAAGTTGATAAAAACTTTCAGAGACAACTGGCCAAGGAACACCTCGGAGTCATAGCTGCTGACGAATTTTTAATTCTGTTTGCAGGAGAGACAGAGGAGAATTCCAACCAAGATGATCGCCAATTCTGAGTTTACTTGAGATAGGGGAACCGTTTTTCATTTCGAGCACATGGCGGCTGGCAATTGTAGGGGCCCGCGGAATTTCCGAATTAACATCTCCCGTATAATGTTCAAGGTTCCATACAATATCAATTATTTTTAAATTTTCATCGAGATAGAAAATATCCAGATTAAAGTAAGTGTTTGGCATCCAGAATGTTCGGGGACTGGTCTTTAGATAGAAAAATAGCTTTCCCTCGTTGTCACCAAAATCTTCTTCCTTAACATTCTGAAGTCCCTTTTGTTGATCTTGGGAAGTGTAAGCAATGCTTGCCTCAATCATCTCTCCGCTGGGTGATGCCAACTTCACGACTTTAAGAGGATCTTTAGTTTCACTCTGTGGAGAACTTTCGGGAGTTGATACTTCCGGAACGGGTGGGTTACTCGAGTCTTTTTTATCTCCGCACGAAAAGTTTAATAAGAGAGTCAGAATAAGAAATAAATGTGAGCTCTTCATGACTCTTAGGCTATGCATGCAGACTGGCTTCGGAAAGCTAAGATGTGTTTTAGTTTAAAGTTTTAGCTTTGATTTCCGTCTCTTCCAAAGTTAATGAGGATTTCCATTTTAACTGATCACCTACCTTTAGTTTTTGAGCGAGCTCGGATGATGACTTCATTTCAAGCACATGTCGGCACCATACTCCCCTAATTCGGGGGATAAGGTGAGGGTTGGCCCTTCCAACATAATGAGGGGCCTTACGGATGATTTCTAAAATCTTCAGGTTTTTATCCAGATAGAATAAATCAAGATCGAAGTAGGTATCGGGCATCCAGAAGTGCTTTTCAAAATCTTCCAGATAGAAGAATAACATTCCCTGGTCATCATCAAAATCATTCGGGCGCACCCCGGAGAGACCTTGGTTTTGATCCTTCTCTGAGATAGCAAGGGTTGTATTGATGACCTTGCCATAGGGAGTTATCAGTTCAACTTTCTTCATCGGATCCTGTGACACGCTTTGGCAGTTCCATAGAGTGAAAAGAAGAACGATAGTTAGAAATTTTCTCATGAAGTTTATTCCTGAATCAGGTATGATCTTAATAACTTAGTCTAAGCGATCCTCAGGAGTTTTCAAATGACAAAAAGTTTACCGGGTTTAATGCGTACTCATCACTGTGGGGAGCTGAGAGAATCTGATGTTGGAAAAACAGTTACGCTTTGTGGCTGGATGAATAAGTACCGAAATCTCGGCAGTCTTCATTTCATCGACTTAAGAGATAAGCATGGTGTGACTCAGTTGGGCTTTGAATCCTATAAAGGCGATATCGACGGACTTAGAAAGTTTTCTTTGGAATCAGTACTCCTTGCAACAGGTAAGGTCATGGCCCGTCCTGATTCTGCAAAAAATCCTAATATGGTAACAGGTCAGGTTGAGGTTCAGGTTGAAGAAATTCGTCTTCTCTCTCTCGCAGAAGAAGTGCCTTTCTTACCTCACGGAATGGTTCCGGCGACGGAAGATCTACGTCTTCGCTATCGTTACCTGGATCTTCGTTCAAAGAAGCTTCAGGATATTCTCAATCTTCGTTCGCAAACTACGCGTAAGGCCCGTGAAGCTCTCTATGCTTTAGACTTTAACGAAGTTGAAACACCAATCCTCTACAAAACAACTCCTGAGGGGGCAAGAGACTATATTGTTCCGTCGCGGGTTCATCCGGGCAGAGTGTATGC
>JAEYUK010000061.1 GCA_023432655.1 Pseudomonadota bacterium
GGACTAGGTGCTAAGCCTCCTAAGTCAACTTGTTCGTCTGCTTCTTTCTGGACCATGGTTGGCGGCTCTGTAGCTCTGTTCGTTGGAGACAATCTAGCTAACTTCCAACATAAAAAAAGATTAAAAGAAATAAAAGATGACTGGGGAAAAATTGTAAATCCCACACAAGCTGAGGGTGACAAAGATAAAGAAAAAGAAATCAGCATGGAAGCCCAAAGTCAGGCCTTTGAAATGCTTGCTCGATCCGAGGATTCCCTGGCGAAGGCAGCCAAAATGAAAAAGAACTTTTTCACTATCGCGGCCCTTGCTTACGCGGCTTCTGGTGTTATCGCGGCATTAGAAACTAAGATGGTTGTCTCATGGGGAGTAAATATTTGCAAAAGCGCAGAAAACAAAACGGAGCAAAAAGACAGCCTTTACGCTTCATATGCTGAAGGTAAAAAACCATTCATTCTTGATGAGCAGTTTAATTACAACCTTGAACATTCAACGGACTTCGTATCTTTTGTCGTAAATCAACAGGCCCAAAAATTCACTCACTCTTCCCCTACTCTGGATTTTTACCAGGAAGTGAAGTCTTCTTTTGATGAAGATATAACTCAAGATACTGAACTCTTCAAAATGTTTAAAGAAGTCTCACTAGCAGTGCTTCATAATCTAAATCCAATTCCCATGGCCGTTGCTCAAGTGGACTCGAACGCTTCCAAATCATTTAAAGAAATGGAAGCCAAAGGAAGTAATCCGCTAGTCACAGGATTAATTGGAGCGGGGGCCGGCGCTGCTGCAGGATATTTATTAGGTGATGAAGTGAAGAAAATGCTGGTTACACCAATGGCGAGGATTGCCTTCTCTGTTGTAATGACCGGGATGACAACCCTAATGGCAACTCACGCTGGTAAACAAGCTGAAGCTTCAACCAAGAGAGCTGAACTTTTGAGAAAAATGCGAGATGAATTTAAGTCTGCATACGGAGCGATTAATAACTGTAAATCTGAAGACAGAACTGACCCAGGTAAGCCTGAGTGTTACTGTTACACTCCTGAAAACAGCAAAAATCCAAACCGATCTAACTCAAGCGTCTGTCAAAAACTTTGGGCCGGTATAGACACAACAAGCGGGAAATATACTGCAAGTAATGCTAACTCAAAAGTCTGTATTAACAATCAAAATAAGGCCGATGCAACTTGTGCTTGTAAGACAAATAACACCTGTATGAAAATCAATCTACAAAGCTTGAAGGGTGGTGTTGGCACAGGAACATTCTCTATGCTCTCTCAAGCGGTTGATCCGGTTAACAAAGTTGCCAATGGTTCAATGGATGCGGCCAATGTAGACACTGCACCCATGGCAAGCTTAGCTGCAAAACTCAATAAAGCAACTGCTCAACTGGAAAATACAAAAGAACTTGCAAATTACAAAAAGAACAAAAAGAAGTATGAAGACCAGGCAAGGAAAAGCTTAGAAAATGCCAGCCGAGGAATCCCATCCTCCTCTCACATCGGTAGTACCGGCGGTTCCAACCTCCCATCGAACCCAGGGGAAGCTGCCCGAATGCTTGAAAGCGAGCTAAAGGACTCCCCGGTTCAGGGCATTAGCGGAGGTCAGCAAGGTATTGCAGCTAATAGTACCTACTCTGGTGAAGAAGAAGCTCCTTTTGATTTTAATCTCGGTGGAACAACGCCTGACCCGATTGCTGAAAGAGAAGGTCAACTTGCCGAAGCGATGGCCCAGGATCTTGATTATGGGGCCAGCGATATCAACGAAGGCGCCAATACCAATATCTTTGAACTTCTCAGTAACCGCTATCAAAGAAGTGGAATGAAGAGACTCTTTGAAGACAAGAGTGCTGCTAACGCCACTGAACCCGTTAAGAAATAAATAGTGCCCCTCGCGGGCACTTTTTTTTAGGGCCATCGTGACCCCACACTTTGCAGCTTAGAAGTTAGTCTTTACTCTTTAGAAAAGTTTTAGATTCCCATTACTACAATGTTTATACCTACTTACTCTCCGAAGATGGGAGTCATCGACGCTGTAAGTAAAATCTCGTTCAATAACCTCCTTTTAATAGGTAAATTTCATTCGCTTAAATTAATTAAAGGGAGAGATTTATGAAACTCTTTACGGCCCTTGTTTTTTTGATTTCGACGTCAGTCTTTCAAGAAGATGCCATGGCCCAAACGCGCGGAAATCGCGGCGGCAATGGTGGCGGATCTTACGGTAATAATCGACCAGGACCACGTCCCGGAAACGGCGGTGGCTACTCGTCAAACCGTCCACATAACCCACGCCGGGGAAATGGTGGAGGATCAATAGGTCACAATAGACCCAATCGTCCAGGTAATGGCGGATCTTATGGCAACAATCGCCCAGGGCCGCGTCCCGGAAATGGCGGCGGTTCTTATACGCCAAACCGTCCACACAATCCTCGTCCAGGAAATGGTGGAGGATCAATTGGTCACAATAGGCCAAATCGTCCGCACAACCCACGTCCAGGTTATGGCGGTTATACGCCAAATAGACCTCATAATCCGCGTCCAGGAACTCCTGGAGGAACATATCGTCCTAATCGCCCACATAACCCACGACCAGGTTATGGCGGAGGTTATACGCCTTCTAGACCGCACAACCCTCGTCCAGGAACTCCTGGAACCTATCGTCCGAACCGACCGCACAATCCGCGTCCGGTAGTGTACCGTCCAGCACGAACTCATTATGGCTCACGGGATTATCATCGACCGTATGGATACTCACCAGTTCGTTACACTCACTACTATCATGCTCCTTACCGCGCACCAGTAGTTCACACGACTCGTTATTACCGTTCTTATAACTGGTATAACTATGTTTTCCAAACCTACCCGACCTATATCTATGCCCACTGGATTTTCTTCCCGGCCACTGGATATAACAATGGTTATTGGACCATCGATAATTATCCATACTATGTCTACAATGGTTATCGTTACCGCTATTCACCAGTGGATTACTGTAACTATCAATTGGTGGACGAGTACGATCACAGAGTCGCCACCACCTACTGGAACCAAATTTGTAACACTGGTTATGATGCTTGTTCTCAGGAGCGTGACCGTTTAAATGCGCAGATGGGTGAATACCGCTATTTTTGCTCAGAAACTCATCGCCCGTACGGGTATGACTACTCTGCTCCAACCTACGAATTAGAAAATGATTCAGAAGAAGAAACTGAAGTTTTTGAAGACATTAGTGCTTAACGAACAGGGCCTCGAAAGAGGCCCTATTATTTTATTCCTACCGCTTTAAGCCAGTCGGAATTTGAATCAATGAGTTTTCGTTCTTCTAAATCAAAAAAACCAACTGTAAACCTTGCTTCTGAAGCAATCTTTCCATCGGTCCTTACCATTTTTTGATCCAGCACCATGATTTTGGGGCTGATGATTTCGACTGTTTTAGAGATGATTTTGATCGACTCGCGGTTTTTTAATTCACGTTTAAAGCGAACTTGTAAATCCAGAATAACCGGACCCACCTTGTGCTTTAAAATGTAGTCAAGGCCAAAGCCATTTTTCGTTATAAAATCCCAACGGGCCTCTTCATAAAGCATCACATAAGCGGCGTTGTTGACATGCCCAAAGCTATCCAGGTGCATTTCTTTTATAAGTACTTCGTATTCAAATTCGGTTGCGTTTATCATTACTCGAGATTACTTGCTTCAATCCTTTTGTCAGCTTGAATTTTCACATATCGGTTTGATATTTTCTGGAACAGTCCGGAAGAAGCACCGTCAATATCTGCGGCAACTGATTTATCTTCTTCAATTCCACCTGCCGCGCCCTTATTGTCAAATAAGCTTGCAAAAGGGTTGGCCTTCTCTTTTCCGCCGGCGACACCTCTATAACCGCCGCCACCAGCAGAATTATAATTTCCGGAAATCTTATTGGCCTTGATCTGGGCTTCTTTATTT
>JAEYUK010000062.1 GCA_023432655.1 Pseudomonadota bacterium
GTGGTTTTCCAGAATTTTCTTTCCAGTTAAGAGTGAAATCTTATTTGGCGTGAGTTCTTTAGCAAAAATCTGCTCAAGTGGTAGTCCTTGCTTCTTGGCGAACTGCTCGAGGTTATATTTTGCATAAGGCATAACCTGCATAAGTTCAATCAGCTCTTTAACATCCACACGTTTTGAGTGCATGATATCAGTCATTCGTTGAAGGAATGGGAATTCTTTGAAGTGTTGCTCACGCTTACGAGCAATAAATTGAACACGTTTATCAGCGGCCAACTTTTTTGATTCCGCATAAATCTTCATCCAGGCCGCGCGTGCTTCTTTTATGTTTTCCGGAATGTAATCAGATTCAGTCAGAAGTTCGCCAGTTGCAAATTCCTTCTGGGAAGCTGTTAAGAAGCCGCTTTTCTTGTTGAAGCTCTCTTCTGAAAGGCCGAATGTTTCGAATTTAAGTTCAGGATGAACCGTTTCTACTGAGAAAAGTTTCGCAAACTCAATGGCCTTCTCTGAATTTTGGAGACGATTTTTCACCATATCCATGAATGATTCGATAAGCTTCATGAGATTCTGAGAGGTTTTTCCAGCGATGATCTCACGCGGGAATTCAGCTTCAATGCTGCCTTTCAGGATAGAGATGATTTCATTGAATTCCTGGGACAGTAGTTTATTCGTGCCAGCTTTTTCCTTAAGCATTGCTCGTAGATTTTTTAGAATCTTACGATCGTGCTTACGATGTTCTTCAGTGTAGTTTTGGTAAACAATATCTTGGTCCAGAACTAAAAGCACATCCAATTGGTCACGAAAGCTCTTAGGAAGTTTATTTCTGCTTTCGAGTTTCTGAAGGACTGTCACCAGATTAATCTGGTTAGTATTAATCGTATCGAAATACTTCGCGGTAGCAAGGTTTGCCTGTTTAGCTTCCAGAACATCAATGATTTTGTAAATCGGCTCAATGGCACGCGGGTTCATGAAAGAGAGAACTTCACGGCACTGAGTTTTTAGCGAAAGGGCAAGTCCTAGTAGGGTATAGCTGTCCGCCTGATTATTCTTTAGATGATTATAGATTTCTGTCGCCAGACGAGAAACCTGTATCAATTGAGCGGCCACAAACATAGGGAGATGAGTTTGAAGTGGAACCGGGTTCTTGGCCCTAATAAATTCAGAAGCTGAAACGGAATCAGGTGTGCCAACATCGTCAATCACTACGAAAGGTGCGTAACCGCCGCCTTTAGAAGTATTCACGATTGAACTCATTGGACCTTTCTCTTCCGGTGCATACCGCACAAGCGCATTATGAGTCATCTTAGGTAGGGTCTTAGCTCCACCGCCGTAGAATACCCAGAGACGGATATCGGCCGCGAGATTTGCGAACCGAGTGCCGGCCTTATCTTTCATCGCAACTGGAATACGAGCGATTTTTACCAGTTTTTGATAAGCATAGTGAGATGGATTCTCTCTGATCATATCCATGACCTCTTTTCTGCTTTCATCAGAAAGAGTCTTCATGATGTAAATACCTGATCCTCCTGAGAGATTCGGGGCCTTGATAACCCACTCATCCATATTGGCCTCAATAACTTTTACGGATTCTTTCTTAGGAGGAAGAGTTTCCGGCGGAGTAATTTTCGGGCCATTAACAGCAATACCCAGTTCTTTTAATTTATGAGCGAAAAATTTCGGAGCGTATGTAGTAAGTGCTGCCAGGATAATTTTATTATCAAGAATACGGTTTAAACCGCCCATATAGATTTTGCGGTTCAAAATAGCATCTAATAGTCCTGGAACAGCGTAATCCGATTGAAGTGGAATTGGGTTGCCGTTCACATCAAGAACTAATGGTGCCTCTCCGTCTTCTCCAAGTTTCAATGAATCACGAAGATAAATAGGCTCATTGGTATCCGGATCTTTCAAAATGATGCCTTTATCAGCATCAAAAAGAGCAGAGTCAGCATTAATACGAGAATAAATGGCCGTGACGATCGGGTTAGAACCATTGATCGTACGAAGTCTGATGTAGCCTTTTTCGTCCTGGAACAATTGGACCGGGTCCGCATAGACAAGACCTGAGTAAGCGGCGAGGTTATGAATTTCAGGAGCAGCACCATTCATCCCACCAGGAGGGAGGATAACCTGGATACCATCTTTGACGTTAGTCCAGTCTTCGCCTAATGACTTATAAGTTTCGGCCAGAACCTGGAAGTGATCGTTTGGCATAAGTTTGCCCATCGAATCCAATACCTCAGGATTTTGTTCATAGTGGCCTTCAAGAACGTTCATGTTGTTGGAGGCACCTGACGGGGCCCCGGCATTAAGTTCAAGAATTCTGAATGGTAGCTCAGGAAGTTTCGAGGTCTTCTTTGATTTAAGAATCTGCTCAAAGTTCTTCGACTGTTCTAGATAATCTTCAATCAGCACTAAATCGAGACCGACGTTATCGAAGAAAGGATATTTCTTCATGTTCGGGTGATGGAGTTGAGGGAAGTAGTTCGGTGACTCCATGATAGCATCAATAAAGATGTTTCTGATTTCTACCGGAAGAGATTTGACGAAGGGAGAATCTTTAACAGATTTTGACCCGTAGATATCCTGGATCACACATCGAAGAGAAACGATGAGTGATTGGGCCGCTTTTTCGATGGTATTGAATACTGATTTTTGTAACGGAACAATTGTCGTTGTACAAGGAACTGTGAAGATCTTGTAGTTCCCGTTAGCATCAGACTTTTGGAAAGTTAAATCCCTTTTACGGATAAACTTCGTTAAATTTCTTGATTCCTTCAAATGGACCGAAACTTCCCTTGAAAGAAGGTTCTTAACCAGGGCCTTTGAATGGTTATAAGGGGCCCTTTTTCTTCGGGAGGAGAAAATGTAGTTCGACACATCGACCTTTACACTGCCGATGAACCCTTGATTTGGATTGTAGGGTTGAAGTTTGCGCCGAGAATTTTTCACTTTAATCACAACGACCTCTCAAAAAATGTCCAAAAGTTTTCCAGTTTTTAGGGAAGTGTAGCGGAGATCATGATACGGTGCAGTAATTACTCGTTTCTACTGTAAAAACTACACACAATGTCTTTTGATTCCCTCAACACGAAGAGGCTTCATGCAAATTTAGTGACAAGGATAATGTCTTATCAAATCGAGATCTTATCTCTTGCACATTGCCTAGGCTGAGGACATCTGTCTAAAGTTTGGGCAATTTGGTACAGGAAGCAAGTGGTCTATATCATTGAAATTTTTCTTTTGCGAGGGCCTACTTTCAAAAAATGTAAGTATTTGTAAGATCTTATTGTTGCGGCATGACGTTTTTAAAGCGGATGATGAAGAGACTGCCTTTAGGTTTCTTGCGGCGATATTCGATTTCGGCCTTATGAAATTGAGCAATTTTCTGAGCAATTGGAAGGCCTATCCCCGTTCCGTGTCCGATATCGGCCCGGGCCCGGTGGAACCTTTTATTCATGATTTTATCCAGGTCACTCGATTCAATTCCTGGCCCCTCGTCTTCGATCCAGACTTCAATTTGCGAGCTAACATTCTTGATATTTAATTGAATGGTACTGTCTTCAGGAGAGTACTTGATGGCATTATCTAAAATATTTTCAAAGAGGGCTTCCAGGAGCTGTTTTTCTCCCATCACTTCCAGATCCAGATCCTCTTCAATGTTGAAGCGAACCAGGATTCTTTTTTCTTTTGCTTTTAGATGAAGCCTTGAGGAAGTTCCCAGGAGGAGATCATCGAGTCTAACGGGATGGAATACAAAACTATCAAGACCTGATTCCACTCTGGAAACTAAGAGCATATTTTTAACCAGGTCTATTAAGCGCTCGAGTTCTTCTCTTAAAGATTTATGAAATCTTTGATGCTCCTGAAGGGTTCTTTCTTTTGACTCAAGAACAGCAAGTTCACCTTTCATGATGGCCAGAGGGGTGTTGATCTGATGGCTCGTATTGGATACGAAATGTTCCTGGGCCTTAAAGGATGTTTCCAGTCGATCCAGAAGATTATTTAAAGTCTTACTGAGCTCCTCAATTTCGTCTCCAGTCTTGGTGATAGGGACCCGGAGAGAAAGATTGGATGCTGCAATCATGTTGGCCGTATCGGTAAGAACTTTTATGGGGGCCAGGGCATTTCCGGCAACGAGATAAGAGATAAAACTTGAAAAAAGGATCAGTACCACAACAACTGTGGAAGTGATCGCTAAGTGGTCCCTCTCTCTTTTAGAGAGTGAACTTAAGGATGTGGCTACCTGAAGAATCATGTGACTTTCCATTTCATCTGAAATTTTAACGTTTACCCCTCTGAAAGATTCGTCCCGGTAACTAAAAGTGACAAAACTATGGGTATAGTCTTCAGAAGTGAGGAGTTCTTTATCAAAAGGAATCGTCAGTTGGGTGGGCGAAAAATTACCCTGACTCAGGATCTTCCCATCATAGGAACGAAGAGTGTAGACGGTTTTATTTAGAATGAAAGGGAATGCTTTTTTAATTTCACTTTCCGGAAGGTTAAAGTGAATTTTATATTCAGTTCCCTCAGTAATATGAAGGTACTCAGATAAGTCGATGGCATAATTTAAAAGACCGGAATCAAAATCATTCCGGCCTGAGGCAAAATACTGATTAGAAAGGATGTAAGCGAACACACAAATAAACAACCCAAAGAGAGTTGAATATATAAGAGTGAGTTTGAAACGTATTCCGCGAAAAGAATTAATCAATCTTGTTAAGGACATATCCCTGGCCCACAACAGTCTTTAAAATCTTATTGGGAAATGGGGTGTCGATTTTTTTTCTCAAATGGTTAATATAGACGTCGATCACATTGGATTCAGGATCAAAATCCGTTCCCCAAACCTGCTTAGCAATAGAGTTTCGGTCCACGACTTTATTCAGATTTCGCATCAGGAATTCTAAGAGAGTAAATTCCTTAGCAGTGAGTTCAATGCGGGTCCCATTGCGATTAACATTTCGAGAAATAAGATCCATGGAAAGATCACCATTTTTAAGTTGGATCTTATCGTCATGTTTTCTTCTTATTAGGGCGCGAACACGGGCCTCGAGTTCTTCAAACTCAAATGGTTTGACTAAATAGTCATCAGCACCGGAATCAAGACCCATAATTTTATCTTTGGTGGTTCCTAAGGCCGTAAGCATGAGAATAAAACAGTCATTGTTCTGTGCTCGCAATTCTTTAGCGAATTCCAGGCCACTCATTTCTGGTAGCATTACATCAAGGATAATAAGATCAAATGATTTTTCTTTAAGCTTCGACTTCGCAATTCCGGGAGACTCTGCCGTCTCAACTTCGTAACCGGCCTCAACGAGACCTTGTTGAATAAGTGCTGCAACTTTTTTTTCATCTTCTACGATCAGTACCTTGACCATAAAAACACCTCCGGAAATCATAGAGAAGAAGGTAAGTTTTAGGATGACCAGTGTCAACCAGAAGTAATAAGGAGAAAATTTAATGGGGATAAAGAATGGTAGCAACGGGCGGAGTTGAACCGCCGACCCCAGCGTTATGAATGCTGTGCTCTCACCAACTGAGCTACGTTGCCCCAAGAAAAAAGTAGTGTCATATTAATTAAGGGTGCACAATACGTCAATATTATTTCCCCTATTTAGAAGCGTTTTACATGAATAATTTAAGTCCACAGGCCTATAGGGCCTTATTTTTGAAACATCTTTCTCGATTTTTGGAAAATATGGCCAGCGGGAAAGAATTAAAGAGATCCCATGCGGTGGCGGTATCGGGTGGAATTGATTCTATGACTCTCCTTTGGGCCGCGGTTCGGCTTCATAGGCAAGGCACCTTAGGTCCCATTCGGGCGATTTTTATTCATCATCATACCAGACCTGGTCAAGACCTGGATCTCGAGATCGTGAAAAAGCTATGCCGGGATTCCCAAATCCCTCTATCTATACTCCATGCTGAAGGGCTTCGCAGTAGCTCTGGGAATTTTGAGGCAAAGGCCCGTAGAGCTCGTCAGGAATTATGTTTAAATGAACTTAAGAAAGGAGAGTTTCTCTGGACTGGCCATCATCTGGATGACTCCTATGAGTGGAGTTTCATGCAGAGACATCGCTCGACCACACCTCAGGCCAGTATCGGTATTCCTGTCAGAAATGGAAGAATCATTCGACCTTTCCTTTGTGTGACTCGGGCCCAAATAAAACGATTGGCCAGATTCGAAGATATTCCTTATCGGGATGATCCAACTAACAACGAAATAAAGCATGACCGAAATTTTATTCGATTGAAAGTGGCCCCTCTCATTCGACAGCGGTATCCTAAATATTTAAAGTTTTACGCCCACTTTGCTAATTACCTGGCCATGATGATGAATGTGAGTTTGTTGAAAAGGAGTGGACCTTCGAAAATTTTCGTATATGAAGAAGGGGCCATTTTTTTGGGGCGAAGCTTTTCTGAACTTCAGATTCAGGAAATGATTCATCATTTTTCTAATACAGACCGAGGTGAAATCATTACTACTATCGAGCGAATGCTCCGGGCCATTGATAATGGCAAAAAAGGTCCTTTCCATTTTAGTGGCGGCATTGAAGCCTCTTACTCTCATGGTCTTCTTATGCTTTATCGACAAGGGATGATAAATAATGACCACCTCATTGCCGCTTCTCTTTCTAAACTCAGTAATGAAGACCTTTTGGACATCGATTCTTATGACAAGGCCGAGCTTGAACAGGCCTGGCAGAATCTTGTGCGTAAAAAGAACGCGATGAGAAATATGCCGGGGCTAGTGTTGGTGATGGAATCAGAATCAATTTGCAAAACACTTAATACATCTGTTTATGACAGTCGTTTCCCACGGGTTTCGGCCCTCTGTAAAGAGCGTGGGTTGCGCTTTATGACTTTTCAAAAATGCCTTGATGTCTGGATGCAGAAAAAAGAAAGGTTGCCTGAAAGACTCAAGATTATCCCGCTTGATAACCTTTCTCATCTCTTTACTTCCCAATAAAGTAAGAGTTTCGTTATAATAAAGCTGCCAACTTACAGAAGGCCTATATTCCTAAGAGTTAAAGAAGGTTTCTATCATGAGAAAACAACAGAAAACGTTAATGCTTTGGATCGTTGTGATTTTGATCATGGCCTTTGTCATGAAGGTACTTGAACAAAAAACGGTCAGCGCCAAGAATATTAACTTTAGCAACTTTATTACTGCCGTTGAGAGCGGCAACGTCCGTGAAGTTACTTTTCAGGGTGACACAACTATTCAGGGTAAATTTAAAGAGGGTTATGAAAACGGCTCTTATTTTGAATTAACTGGTAATACCGGTGATGAGACATTCCGCATTTTAAAAGAGCACGGAATTATTCCGAACTACAAAAAAGAAGAAAAACAAGGATTCCTCGCGACTCTACTCATTAA
>JAEYUK010000154.1 GCA_023432655.1 Pseudomonadota bacterium
ATAATTGAGCCTTTTCCAATCACAGTCTGACCGCCGAGAATGGTAGAATTGGCATAAATTACGACATCGTCTTCAATGGTAGGATGTCGTTTTACGGATTGAAGCTTTTTCTTAACCGAAAGGGCCCCTAGAGTGACCCCTTGATAGATCTTAACATTCTTTCCTATGTGAGATGTTTCTCCAATGACCACACCTGTTCCGTGGTCGATGAAAAAGCTCTCAGAAATAGTGGCCCCAGGGTGAATGTCTATTCCTGTTTTCTGATGAGCATATTCGCTCAAAAGTCTCGGAAGGAGCGGGATTTTTAAATTAAAGAGAGCATGGGCCAGACGATACATGCAGACGGCGTAAAAGCCCGGGTAAGTGATGATAACTTCTTCCAGACTGTAGGCCGCGGGATCACCATTTAATGCCGCTTCCGCATCCAGGTCAAGGATACGGGCGAGTTCAGGTATTTGATTAAAAAATGCTTCAACAGCTTGAGCAGAATCGTAGGGAGATTCCTTTTGTAATACGGCCACCGATTCAAAATAATGAATGAACCTTTTTTTAAGTGCTTCCACCGCCGCTTCGGTCTGGGCCAGATCCATATGTCCTAGAAAACCTTTCTGTGGGAAGAGAAGACAAATAATTTCGTCTGCTGATTGCCTAACTTCCATAACATTCATGATTAAAGAGGCGTTTTTCAAGCGATCAGCGTATAAAAACTGGGCAAGTTTTGAAGACATATGGGACCTTTTGCAGTATAAAAATCTCACAACAAAGTACATTAACACGTAGGGATATATCAATGGATCTTCGCACAAAACTTAAATCTACCGGTCTTTTACAAGTCATCGGTAATACCCCAATGATGAAAATACATAGCTTAAGTGCCCTTACTGGCAGTGAGATTTTCATGAAGTGCGAAAATTTAAATCCCGGTGGTACGATCAAAGATCGCCCTGCTCTCAATATGGTGGTTGAGGCGATCGCAAATGGCGTTCTTAAGCCTGGAATGACGATCGTTGAAGGCACGGCCGGAAATACTGGTATTGGACTTGCGATGGTGGGGAAGGCGTTAGGACATAAGGTTATTGTGGTTATGCCGAAAGGGATGGCACCAGAAAAACATAAAATTCTAAAACTTTATGGCGCAGAAATTGTAGAAACAGATGCTGTTCCCTTTTCTAATGATGCTCACTTTTTCAAGGTGGGTAAAAAAATCGGTCAGAGTTCTCCAGACTACTGGTGGGCCAATCAGTTTGATAACCCAGATAACTATCTCGCTCACTACAAGTCCACAGCACCAGAGATGTATGAGCAGATGGACGGCCGGATTGATGCTGTCGTTGTTGCAGCCGGATCAGGTGGAACACTTGCTGGTGTTTCAAAATACATGAAAGAAAAAAACGATAATATTAAAATCATCGTTCCAGATCCTATGGGGTCAGGAATTGTGAACTTCTTTAATAAAGGCACCTGGGACTCTGATGGTTCTTATACGATGACTGAAGGAGTAGGGATCACCCGTTTCACAGAAAATTTTGCTCAAATCAAACAAGATAAGTGCTACACCATCAGTGATCAGCTCTTAACATCTTTGGCGATGTACCTTCGTGAAAAAGAAGGCCTGGTCATGGGTATGAGTTCCATGCTGAATCTGGCCGGAGCATTTAGCACTGCCTTGAGACAAGGTCCGGGTCAGCGCATCTGTACTTTCCTTTGTGATGGAGGAGAGCGTGCCGTTTCAAAAATCTATAATCCAGAATTCCTCGCCGAGAAAAAAATCGACGGCTCTCTTCTTCCTGAAAAAGAAATTGTAGAGTTATTTAAAAACTTCTGATTATTCTTTTTCGATAAATAGATTCTTAAGCTTCTTCAGCATGTCTATGTCCAGTTGCATGGACTTAGTCATGTTGTCGTCCAGGAGTTTCAGAAGAGCTTCACGGGGAGTCATGCCAGGATTGCCTGGTCTTAGACATGTGAGGTTGTCAAAAGCATTACCAATTGCGAGTACTCTGGCTTCCGGACAGATTTTAGGGCCCGAAAGACCCTTGGGGTAACCTGTTCCATTAAGTGCTTCGTGATGTTGCAAAATGGCCTTAAGTGAATTATCAGGTAAAACGATTCGTCTCATCTTAATAATTTCTACCGAAAACTCAGGGTGTTTCTTGAAGGATTCCTTGGCCGTATTGGTGAGTTCTTCTTCAGGGATATCAGCAATTTCAGGTGGAAGATTAATTTTACCTATGTCATGAAGAAGACCTGCCAAGGCCACTTCGTTAGGGTTTGGAAGACCTAACACCATAGCAAAAAGACCCGCGTAAGTGGAAACATTAGACAGATGAAGGTAGAAGTTCTTCTCCTGATTGATCATGGAGTTAACTCTACTAGCGACATCCTGATTAGAGTCTTCTATGAGAATTTGAATGATCTCTTTAACTTCGTTCAAAAGGACCTGAGAAGCGGCGAAGGTATTTTCCTTCGAGTCTTCAATGAACATATCCGAGATCAAATCGCGCACACAGTTTTCCAATTTATCTTGCTTATCAGTTTCCGATAAAGCACCCGGCTTCATCATGTCTTTCAACACCTGTGCGGTATAGGCGCGAAACTTTTCAACTTCGTCTTTTTTCACGAAGAGGGTGTTCTGGTTACTTTCTTTGAGCTTATCAAATTTCTCACTGCTAATAGGATCACCGGAGTGAGAGAAGTGAAGAAGCTTGTTACTCATTGGCAAATAAACTTTCAGGGCAAAATCTAAAACAACTCCAGGTTTTAAGTCGGCCACTTTAATCGCCTTGTATTCGCGGAGTTCAGGGAGCATGGAGAAAATTTGTTCATTGTCCATCGCTCGTAGAAGATCGGCCTTCTCCCAAGGAAGTAAAAAGGCCTGGGTGAAACCATTTTTTATTAACCGCTTCTTATCAAAGGTTTTTTTATCTAAAGCGATGAAAAAAATCGAGGTATTGGGATAAACGCTTCGAAGCGTCTGGGCCAGTTCCAGATTAGAGATTTCGGAAGAAGGATAGCACAGGATAACATCTGGGGTGTAGGCCAGAGGTTCAAGCATTTGATCCAAGTCATAAGGAAGATAATCAAGGGCCGCAGCGACCCGCTTAATTTCCGGATGGACTTGTTCTGGTTGTGCTCCGTAAATTGTTATATGGAAGTTTTTCACAATGACATTATAGAGTAATAAAGAAAAATTAAGAATTCATTTCTTTATTCGAGTGTTTTAGTCAAAAAGAAGCTCTTTAAATTTATAATAAACTGCGCTTTCTTTATTACTGACCGGCGTTTTTTGGGACTGATCGGTTTGATCAAAATCAGGAAGAGCAAGGTTGTTTCGGAGACAATATTCCCGGTAAAACATTTCTCGAGAGGGGTGATCAGCGGAAAGTACCGGGAAAATGGTATGACTAAGCTTCAACTCAATCACTTTTTTGGTGAAACCTATGGCATCCGATAAATGGAGAAGGTTAACCGGCCAGTGACGGCCTGGAAGATTTTGTCGGCCACTTAGACTCTTTCCGGGGTGGCGCTCTTTTCCGTAAAGCCCCCCAAAGCGAAGAATGGTCCAATTTCGGAAGGTACTTTTTACCCATTCCTCCTGATGAATGAGGCCGCCAGAAGTTGAACTGATAAAAATCAGCCACGCATTTTCTTCCCAGGCCCAGGATTCAAACCAGCTAAGTTCTTCCGGAAAAGGCGGAATATTTAAAATTACGATATCAGTTTTTAAAAGGGAAGAATTGGGAAGTACCGGGTAGGAAAGGAGTTGAGCGTTGATTCCCTCTCGTATGAAAGCTTCTTTTTTTGCTATGGTGGTCGTAGTTCCCTGAACTTCGTGTCCCTCTTTTATGAGCTCACGCGCCAGATCTTCACCAAACCAACCTAAACCAATAACACTTATTCTCATTCGGTCATTTAACCATTTTTCTTATAAAAGTGTCGATAAACGAGTTAAAATCTCACTCAACAGGGAGATGTCATGAAATTTTTTGCACTTGTCCTCTTACTTGGTTCATTTCAGTCATACGCACAAATTAAAAGCGGATACCTCACTCCCGAAGATCAAAAGTATTATAAAAACGACTCTTTTGATGGGAATAATCAAAGGGAACGGATTGATAGCCTGGTCAAAGAAACGAATAAATTACACGGCGAATTAGCGGCAGTGAAAGCTGAGCTACAACTTCTTAAAAAAGAATTAGAAGATCTTAAGAAGAAATGAACGATATCATACAAATGTTTTAATCAAAATTCATTTTGTAGTAACTATATCCCCTTATTGGTAGGATATTCTGTCAGGTCATTTTTAAATGAAGGGTTCGTATGAAATTCATTCTGGGTTTAATCCTCCTCGTTTCTTTTTCTGCTCAAGCACAGACGATTCTTTTTCTAGGCGATTCTTTGACTGAAGGTTATCAGCTCGCGAAAGAAGAAGCCTATCCGGCGCTGATTGAAAATGAACTTAAGAAAAAACACAAGACTGTTAAAGTCATTAATGGAGGAGTCAGCGGAGCGACTTCGGCCTCTGGTATGAAACGTCTGGATTGGTATCTTAAGGCCAAGCCCGATATTATGGTGCTGGCCCTTGGTGCTAATGATGGTTTACGTGGGTTGAAACTGACTGATACTGAAAAGAATCTTTCTCTCGTGATAGAAAAGGCCCAGGCCAAAGGGATATCTGTCATTCTGGCAGGGATGCAGATGCCGACAAATATGGGTATCAAATACCGAGACGAGTTTCAAAAGATGTTTCCCAAAGTCGCTAAGAAATATTCCATTAAGTTAATCCCCTTCCTCCTCGAAGGAGTGGGGGCCGTGCCTGAGCTAAATCTTCCTGACGGGATTCATCCCAATGCTAAGGGACACAAGATCATGGCCCAAACTGTCCTGAAAGTATTGGAGACTGAATTATGATGAGAGTTTCGAATTTAAGAAAAAGTTATGGTCAAGGGGAAGCCCGCTTTGAAGTCTTGAAAGGGATTAATCTTGGGATTGCTAAAGGGGAAACCGTAGCTCTGATAGGTAAGTCCGGTTCTGGTAAATCAACACTTCTCTCACTGCTTGCCGGTTTAGATCGCCCCGATTCAGGTGAGATTTTTGTTCAAGACAAACCGATCACTTCTATGAGTGAAGGAGAGCTGACGAGCTTTCGCGCTCACCATATGGGCATCGTTTTTCAACAGTTCCATTTGGTTTCAACCTTAACAGCGCTTGAGAATGTCTTACTGCCTTTGGAACTTTTAAAACGTGAGAACGCTTTGAAAGAAGCTCAGGAACTTTTAGATAGTGTAGGCTTAAGTCATCGCTCCCATCATCTTCCTTCGGAAATGAGTGGAGGAGAGTGCCAGCGCGTGGCCATTGCCAGGGCCTTGGCGATTAAACCGAGTATCCTCTTTGCTGATGAACCCAGCGGGAACCTTGATGAAGAAACCGGCGATAAGGTGATGGAGCTTTTATTTAAAATGGTCGCAACCACCGGAACGACCTTGGTGCTGGTCACCCATGATCAGGATCTGGCCCGGAAATGCTCCCGGATTATTCATCTGGAGCACGGGAGCCTTCTGTGATTTTCAAATTCTTCTTTCTAAAAGAAATGAAGAAGTTCCCATTCTTCTTTTTACTTTTATTTTTCACCCTGTTTCTGGGAACCATGGGACTTATGGGTATTAGTATCATCACCGGACAGGTGCATGAAAAACTTCAAAGTAATGCTAATCAGTTATTAACTTCTGATATTGCCGTGTCCGCCCGGCGTGATCTTTTTGATACAGAACTAAAATCCCTGGAAGGGGTATTCAGAAATCACCCTC